>JAYVCM010000229.1:0-4996 GCA_043749955.1 Limisphaerales bacterium
AATGGATTTTTAAGTTCCGGTTTCGTTTGGCCATCGCCTCAAATTCTTTTTGATAGGCGGCAACCGTTTTGCGGTTCGCATAGATCAATTTGACGCGCAGTTTTTCCCCTTCGTGCTCCGCCTGCTTAAGAATCGAGCGAAAGGGCGTGATGCCAATGCCGCCGGCGATGAAGACATATTCCTTCTTCGGGTCGCTCACGATGAAGTCGCCATCGAGGTCGGATATTTCGATGGTGTCACCCGGCTTAAAGGCTTTGAGCGTTTTCTTGAAGGTGCTGCCCACCTTCGAGGAAAAGCGGGTGGTGAGCCTCACATGGCGTTCACAAGGAGCGGAAGCGATGGTGAACCAGCGGTCGGAGCCGCGATCATCGGTGGCCTCGTGATTGAGGACGTAATGCAGGAATTGTCCGGCCTTCCAGACGAGTGGTTCTTCAGGTTTGAAAATTAACGATTCGACGCCGGGCGATTCTTTTTTTCTCGCGGCAAGTTTTAATTTCATGCGGGAACTTAGCGCAGAAGAGCGGCTTTTCCAATCGGCATCATTCCCAGCCTCGTCAGGGCGGCATATTTCGGCCCTTGCGGACGGCCACCAAACGGAGCTTGAATTCATTTCCATCGCGGATTCTACAAAGATGTCGCCCCGCTGGGGCTGGCGCTCCATCCGCGAATCCCAACGGGATTCCGGCCCAAAGCCCAAGGTTGCGAGGCACGAGCTACCTTGGGTTATCGCCCGTGAGATTCACCAACCGCAACGCGGTTGCGGCCAATCCGTCGCCAACCTGACGTGCGGCCACAACCTCGTTGAGGTTGTTTTCATTTTGGATATTTACCCAAGGTAGGCGTTGCACGCCAACCTTGGGCTGAATGACACAACTCCGTTGGAGTTGAAACACGGCTCGACGAACTCAAGAACGACATCACGCGCGAAACCCCCGCGTAGCTCGCGAGCCGAGCATTGATTACGTCGTCACCAATCCCGCCATTGCGGGACGCGCTTTGCCTTCGAAAAATTCCCGCAAGCCGACCCCACGCTCACCACGCAGATGAAAAGCGTGGGCGAAGCGATGGCCATCGGCCGCACCTTCAAGGAGAGCCTGCAAAAATGCCTGCGCCCGCTGGAGACACGGTGGCCGTGCGCCCGCACCCGCAACGGCCAGGGCGGCGACGGCAAGGCGCAAAAAAAACGGCAGGCGATGAACTCTTCCTTCACCATTCTTTGCGGCTTTGCCCCTTTGCACCTTGGCGTTGATTCGGCCGGGTTTTTCCGGCTGACGCCCCCTCACCACTTCACCGGCACGGTCTGCTTTTTGCCGAACTTGTTCGCGTAGTGAAGCTGCTTGTGATGCGCGCCGTATTCGTGGACGAGCTTGGTGATCTTCACGTCGTAGCAGCAATACTCGGCGATCTCCGCAAGCTTGCCTTCCTTCCACCAGCGGATCGCCTGCAGCCCTTCCGCCGTTTTTTCCACGCCGAACGTCGCCGTGGCGATGGAGTCGAGCGAGAGCCGGTGGCCGAGCGTGGCCTGCAGTTCCACGAGCATGTCGAGCGTCGGCACCTGGCTCAAATCAAACGCCGTGTAGCCGTGCAGCACCTCGTAGTCGAACCGCAGGTTGTTGAAGCCAACGACGAGATCGGCGCGCTGAAGTTCCGTGATGAGGTCGCTGACCTGCGGCTCGCCGTAGATTTTATATTCGCCGGTCGCGCTGCTGCACGTCACGCCGATGCTCATGCCCATCTTGGAGATGTTGCCCCAGCCGCCGACTTCATCGGCGGACTTCTGCGTTTCCAGATCGAAATAGACAATGTTCTTGGCCACGGTGCCCCAATTAAAATTGCCGCCGCGCCAAAGGACAAACTTAAACTGCGGGGAATTTTTAAGGCGCCCGGGCCAGGCGCGGCTCAAACTGGAGCGTCGGCCTCCGGCACGGCCCGTTGGTGTGGCTGAAGTCCGGGCGTGAACAGACGCGGCGCGGTTCCTGCCTGAAGGTCCATCAACCAGTGCGCGGGCTGAATGCGGCGGTGATCGCCATTCCTGCCACCTTCGGGCCGTGCCGGAGGCCGGCGTTCCGGCGGCGAATTTTTCGCAAAGGCATTGCCAAAGCGCGCGGTCGGCGTATTTTGACCGCTGCCAGACGCCAACCAAAACTTATGAGCAACCAACTCGAACAACTCAAACAGTTCACCACCGTCGTCGCCGACACCGGCGATTTCGCCACGCTCAAGCAATACGCGCCGCGCGACGCCACCACCAATCCGTCCCTGATCCTCAAGGCCGCGCAGATGCCGGAGTATCAGTTCCTCGTGGACAAGGCCATCGCCGACAACCGGGCGAAGTCCAGCGGCAAAGAATTATTGAACCGCGTGCTCGACGACCTGCTGATCCTCTTCGGCGCGGAGATTTTGAAGATTGTTCCCGGCCGCGTCTCGACCGAGACCGACGCGAATCTTTCGTTTGATGCCGGGGCGCTCGCCGCCAAGGGCCGGCACTTCATCGAGCTTTACCAAAAGCAGGGCATCGCCCGCGAACGCATCCTCATCAAGATCGCCTCGACGTGGGAAGGCATCCGCGCGGCGGAAGTGCTCCAGCGCGAAGGCATCAACTGCAATCTGACTTTGCTCTTCTCGCTCGCCCAGGCCGTCGCGTGCGCCGAGGCGAAGGCAAAGCTCGTCTCCCCGTTCGTCGGCCGCATCATGGACTGGTATAAGGCGAAGGAGAAAAAAGATTTTGCGCCCGCCGAGGATCCCGGCGTGATTTCCGTGAAAGAAATCTATGCCTACTACAAAAAATTCGGCCACGCCACCGAAGTCATGGGCGCGAGCTTCCGCAACGTCGGCGAAATCCAGGAACTGGCCGGCTGCGACCTGCTGACCATCAGCCCGCAACTGCTCGGCGAACTGCAGAAGAACACCACGCCGCTGGAGCGCAAGTTAAGCCCGGAAATCGCCCGCGACAGCAAGATCGAGAAGCTGCCGCTGGACGAGAAAAAATTCCGCTGGCTGCTCAACGAGAATCCGATGGCCACGGAAAAGACCGCCGAGGGCATCCGCCAGTTCAACGCCGACGCACAGAAGCTCGCGCAGTTCGTGGCGGCGAAATTGTGAGCGAAAATTATTTCCGGCCGGAAATTAATGTGGGCGGGCCGATGTCAGCGTAACTTTACGCCGCTGCCAGTTCAGGAGTGTCTTTTAACAGAATGAGTTTGTCCGCAGCCACGGGCAGCAGCGCATACGCGCGACCGTCGCGTCCGGCAAATTCCACTTCAAACGCGCTGCCGTCGTAAGCCATCACGACCGTGCCCACCTGGCCGCGCTGGAGCATCAGTGGTTGGCCGGTTTCAAAATGCTTCGCCTGCATATTTTCCAGCAGGACGACGACATCGTGCATTTGTATGCCGTTATTCATCGTTTAGACAATAAAACAGGTTGTCAGTCTTGGAAAGTCTTCATTGTGGCGGATGGGCGCATCTCAGTTTATTGCAACGCCGAATCAAGCATCTCATTAACACCCAACTTTAGTTGGGTGTTAGGCCGGCGAAATGGAATTGAACCGCTTTAGCGGTTTCCAGGGCGCCAAAACCGTTAAAGCGGTTGAGTCATCAGGCGTCGCTAAACACCCAACTAAAGTTGGGTGTTAATGAGAAACCCAGATCGGTTGCAAGAAAGTGAGATGCGCCCGTGGCGGATAATCCACGCGCTCAAAACCGTCGCCGAACCTTTTTCCGTCGAGAGGCGAAAACGTAAAACGTAGGTTTCGCCAAAACCATTGTCACCGCCAGCAACCACATCGTTTGAATTTTTTACTGCAGCGAACAGCGCACGCGATAAAACCTCTTTGTTGTCCAACCTGATTCCAAGTGCGGATTCAAATACGCGCGCCTTGTGCTGGCCGTGCCGGTGAAAAATATTCAGCGAATAATCTTCCAGTTTTGCGCCGAGGTCTGCTTGTTCGCCGTTGGGAAGTTTCATCGCGCCCGTTTGGGTTTACCCCTTCACGCCCTTTTCCGTCTCCCGCAGGCAGTGGGTGAGGTAGGGCAGTAGTTGTTTCTTCCGCGAGACGACGTCGCGCAGTTCGTAGATGCCCGGCTCGAGCCGCGGGTAGTCAATGCGCTTGATGAATTTTTCGTCGCCGACGGCCAGCAGCAGCGAGCTTTGCGTGGTCACGTCGGTGACCAGCAGCGCGGAGAAATGATACGTGCGCTTGTCGCGATAAACTTCCAGCGCGGCGAGCAGCTCGTCCTTGCGTTTCCAGAACTGTTCGAAGCCGATCTCCTCGATTTGCGCGACGCTGAACTTGCTGCCGTTCTCGGCGTATTCCTTGCAGTCGGTCGTGATGGCCTGCGGCGCGGGCTTGAGCGTGAGCAGCGAGCCGGAGGCAAACAGTTTTTCCGTGAACTCGCGGGCGTTGACCTGTGAAAGCTGTTCGAGCTTCTTCAAAATTTCCGCGTCGCGCGGGGTCGTCGTCGGCGAGGTCAGGTTCAGCGTGTCGGAAACGAGGCCGGCGAGCATCAGTCCGGCAATTTCGCGCGGCATCTCGACGTGGTTGCGGAAAAAACAGTCGGCCACGATCGTGCAGGTGGAGCCAACCGGTTCGTTGCGAAATAAAATTGGCTGCTGCGTGGCGAGCGCGCCGATGCGGTGATGGTCAATGATCTCGATGATCTCCACTTCATCCGCGCCCTGCACGGCCTGCGACAGTTCGTTGTGATCCACGAGAATCAATTTGCGCGTGACGGTCTTCAGAAAATCTGTCTTGGACAAAATGCCGACGGTCCGGCCTTCGCCGTCCAGCACTGGGAACGCGAGGTAACCGGACGAAGTGGCCTCTTCGCGCACGGCGGCGAGCGGCGCATTTTCGCGGAAGCAGAGAAACTCCTCGTTCAACACATGGCGCACGGCAACGGCGGCGCGGCAGAGCGACGCGGTGGTGGCGGTGTCGTGCGGCGAGGTGATGACGCTGACGTGGTTTTTCTGCGCGGCCTCGAGGGTCTTCGGCTCC
>JAYVCM010000230.1:0-7111 GCA_043749955.1 Limisphaerales bacterium
TTTCATCGCGTCGTCCCACGAGGCCGGCTGAAATTTTCCGTTCGCATCGCGCAGCAACGGCGTCGTGCCCCGGTCGGGCGCGGACAACGGGGTCAATGCCTCCCAGCCTTTCGGACAGGCCATGCCGAGGTTGACCGGATAATTTTCATCCGCCGTCAAGTTGACCGCCTCGCCGTCCTTCAGATGAATTTTCAAGCCGCAGCCGGTGGAGCAAAAACCGCAGACCATCGTGGTCGTGGCGTCCGGTGTGAATTTCGCCGGCACCTGGCCGAGCCCGAACTTGCCGGGTTCGAGGACGAGGTCGCTCGTGAGCGGACCGGTCCACTGACGGAGCAGGGAATTTTTTTGAGGGGAAGTGCTCATAATTTGGAATGGGCGGAAACATTCAACAACCAACATTCAACGCCCAACATCGAAGGGGGCGCCGGCAGATCACATTGGGTGTTCGATGTTGAATGTTGAATGTTTTCCCGTTTTTCATGCGGCGATTCCTCCCGGCATCCGTTTACCCGCGCCCGCCGCGAAGAAAACGTAGCGCGCGATGATTTCAGAAAGCAACGTGGTCAATGCCGCCGCGCCCGCCCAAATCAAAATCAGGCCGCCGACATTGGCGATGGCGAGCAGACCAAAAATGATCGAGGCGACAAACAAGGCCGTGCGCGCCGGGGTTGTGCGCGGCAGCAGTTCACGGATGGCGCGGGCGTTTAGATGGACCGGACTTTCTGAATTTTTCAGTGCTGCACGCAACTCCAGCCGCCACCAGACAAACAGCGCCGTGCGGATGACGAGTGCGGCCACGGCAAACTGCTGGGCGAAATTTATTTTCCCGAGACCCGCAAACGTGACGGCGGCGAACGTCGCGCCGAGCAGCAGCGTCGTGCCGAAGAAATTTCCAAACGAATAACGCGGCGACCAGATGGCGCGTTTGGTGGCCACATAAACCATGCCGGAAGCGAACACACAGCCGAGGCCGACGACCACCGCGCCAAGCGTGAGCGGCAGTTGCAGTTTTTCCAGCGGCGGCAGCCACGCCGGAAGTTTCAGGAGCAGTTCGCCGAGCTTCGGAAATTTTTGCGTGAGAAACGGCAGCCACGCGAGCGCGGTCGCGGCGGCGGCGAGCGGCGCGAACTGGTTGAACCCGATGATCTCGCGGCTCAACCAGCTGGTGCGCCAGCCGAGAAACGCGCGCCACGCCTTGAGCGGCTGGCCGAGATGCAGCGGCGCGGCCATCAGGCCGAGGTTCAGCAGCGCGAATCCGGCGAGGAGCAGAACGGGCGTGGTGGGCACAAGCAGCGCTGCCAGAAACATTCCGACGGCGGCCTGCGTGAAGACGAGCATCACGACGAGCGGCCAGTGCGGATTTTCGAGGCGCGGCGCGCTGTGGTCGGCGGCGAAAACCATGCCGGTCAGCGCGCGCTTCGAGAGATAGCGGGTGGTGGGCAGCGTGATTTTTGGATTGGGAGAATCGGCGAGAAAGTTTGGAGCGCCGGTCTCCGACCCGGCGCGTTGTTGATCTGTTTGGAAACGGGCCGGGTCGGAGACCGGCGTTCCGTTGCCGCGAAACGATTCACGGATTTGATTTTGATTTACCAAGGTGATGGCAATCGCGGCGTTCGGACAAGACTGCACGCACGCGGGCGCTTCGCCGACGGCGAGGCGGCCCACGCACATGTCGCACTTGCGGACGATGCCGAGCTTCTCGGAATATTTCGGCACTTCATACGGGCACATCATCACGCAATACTGGCAGCCGATGCACTGGTCATCGAGATGCCGCACGATGCCGGTGACGGGGTCTTTGTTGTAGGCTTTCACCGGGCAGCCGTTCAGGCAGCCGGGGTCAACACAGTGATGGCACGCGGTGGTGACGTGCTGGAGTTCAAGCTTTAGCTTGTCGGTCGCTGGTTCAGAACTCGGACAAGCTGAAGCTTGAACTCCAACCAGCAGGCCCACTTCGCGCCACGTCTCGTTTTCCTCGAGGCCGTTGAGCGAATGGCAGCCGGCCACGCACGCCTTGCAGCCGGAGCAGGCGTCGAGGTCCACTTGAAACGCGTATTGCTCGCCGGGATTCGGCGAACGCGCGGGCATCAAGGCGGTGTATAATTTTTCTTTTGCCGAATGACCGTTGCGGTCGTGGTGCTGCGAGAAGCGTTCCACCGCCGTCAACGTTCGCTGCTCGGCAAGCAGTTCGTCAATCAACGTGGAATTATTTTCGGCGGTGGCTTTCATTCTTCGTTGGTGAAAATGGCCTGCAAGGTGTTCAAGTCGTTGCGCGTGGTGAATTTTTTGAACGTCTCGCCCGGCTCGCGGCGGCGTTGATAGCCTTTCAACATTTTTTCCAAAGTCGGTTTCAAGTCGTTCGCCGTGACGCCGGAAAAAACCTGCCGCCCGACGGCCTGGTTCACGCCGAAGCCGCCACCGATGAAAACGTGATAGCCGTCCTCTCCCTTGACCTTCACGCCGAGCAAACCGATGTCGCCCATGTAATGCTGCGCGCAGGAATTCGGGCAGCCGGTGACGTGGATGTTGACGGGCGAATCGAGCGTGATGCGCTTGTCGAGATAATCGGCCAGCTCCAGCGCGTGAGCCTTGGTGTTCGACTGGGCGAACTTGCAGTAGGAATTCCCCGTGCAGGCGATGAGGCCGCCGCGCAGCAGACTTTGCTGCGTGTCGAAACCGATTTTTTTCAGCGCCTTTTTCACCGTTTCGACGTAGGCGTCCGGCACGTTCGGAATAATAAAATTCTGCCAGACCGTCAGCCGGATTTCGCCCGAGCCGTAAAGGTCGGCGATCTCGGCCACGCGCAGCATCTGCTTCGGCGTGATCTGGCCGACGGGCATGGCGACGCCGATGTAGTTCAAGCCTTTTTGCTTCTGCGGATAAACGCCGATGTGCGTGTGGGGCAGTGGGACAGGCGTCCCGCCTGTCTGGTCGGCGGGCGTCTCGCCCGCGTTGGTGTTCGAGGGTGAGACGCCCTCGGAACCGGACAAGCGAGACGCCTGTCCCACTTCTGTCAGCGGCGCGCGCAGCAATTTACAACCGAGAATTTTTTCCGCCTCGCCGAGATATTTTTCCAGCGACCATGTTTCGAGCAGATGTTTCAAACGCGCCTTCTTGCGGTCGGTGCGATTGCCGTTGGCGATGTAAACGCGGACGAGCGCGACGATGACTTTGTTCAGCTCCGCCGGCTTCACCAAAACGCCGAGGTCGCGCGCGAACGCCTTGTGCCCGGTCGCGCCGCCGAGCGCGAGGCGGAAATATACGCCGGGCGCAATCGGATTTCCCGCCGCGTCCAAAACGGACCTCCCTCTCCCCTCGGAGGCGTGAGGGATTGAGGGTGAGGGGTGGGAAGGTTCGTTTGATGTCGTGATGGCATTTGATTGTCCAACCACATCCCCACCCCTCACCCCGGCCCTCTCCCCTCCGAGGGAAGAGGGAGAAGCGGCGGGCGACAATGCTTCCGGAGCGCCGAGCACCGTCCCGGCATGTCCCGATTTTTCTTCGCTTCGAGCCGAGACGGTGCTCGGCGTTCCGACCCACACCGCCTTCGCGCCGATGTCGTTCGTGTCCTCGACCGTGCCGATGAGGCCGCCGCCGTCGAAGGCGATGTTGAACTTGCGCGGCAGATCGTAGAACGAACGGTCGTTGATGATGATCTGCGCGAGTTCATTGCAAAACGGCAGCACGTCAATCAGCTCGTGCGGGTCAATGCCCGCGGTGGGATTCGCGGTGAGGTTGCGGATGTTGTCCGCCCCCGCGCCGCGCGTGTGCAGGCCAACGCTCTGGACGCGATGGAGAAATTCCGGGCAATCTTTTGGCTGGATGAGCCGCATCTGAAAATTCGCGCGCGTCGTGATCTGGACGTAGCCGCTGGTGAGTTCCTTGGCGATGCTGGCCAGTTCGCGAAGCTGGAAAGTTTTCAGCACTCCGCCGGGAATCCGCAGCCGCGCCATGAACGCCTCCTTGTTCGGCGTCAGGAAAAACAGGCCGTTCCATTTGAACCGGAAAATTTCCTCCTTGTCGGGCGCCTTGTTGTTGACGGCGTTTTCGAGGATCTGGTCGTAGGCGTCGAGCGGATGGAGTTCGTGTTTGACGCGCTCCTCGAAAATCAGGTCGTCGAGCGAAATTTTTTTATCGGCCGCCGGTGTTGGCGCGACATCGCCAAAGGAAACGCCGTGCGCGGCGAGGCCGGCAAAAAATCCCTCGAGATATTTCTGCTGCTCGTCGTTGAGCGGCTCGCCGGCGATGTGCTGGACGGGAAGGTTCATGAAAAAAACATCCAACATCCAACATCCAACATCCAACCCCCAAGGCATCGCGCCGCCGAACCATTGGATGTTCGGTGTTGGATGTTGGATGTTGGATGTTTCATTTTCTTGGGCGCCATCGGTTCAATACACATCGCGTTGATAACGCTTGTCGGTTTTCAACTTCGCGACGCAGGCCTTCGCCTCGTCCGCGCTCTTGCCGCCGGCGGTCTCGATGATCTGGTGCAGCGCCGCGTCCACGTCCTTCGCCATGCGCGAGGCGTCGCCGCAGACGTAGAAGTGCGCGCCGGCTTCGAGCCACGCCCAAAGCTCGGCGGCGTTTTCGAGCATCCGGTTCTGAACGTATATTTTTTCCGCCTGGTCGCGCGAGAACGCGGTGGACAATTTCGTGAGCGAGCCGTCGGCCGACATTTTCTCCAGTTCCTCGCGGTAATAGAAATCCGTCGCCGCGCGCTGTTCGCCGAAGAACAGCCAGTTTTTTCCTTTCGCACCGGTGGCGCGGCGCTCATGCAGAAACGCGCGGAACGGCGCGACGCCCGTGCCCGGCCCGACCATGATGACGGGCGTGTCGCCGTTCGCGGGCAGACGAAAGCCATGTGAAGTCTGGATGAAAACGGGGACGGGCGTTTCCGCACCGGCGCGGTCGGCGAGAAAAGCGGAGGCGAGACCCTTGCGCGCCCGGCCATGGCTGTCGTAGCGGACGACGTTGATGGTGAGATGCACCTGGCCGGCGTGCGCCTTCGGGCTGGAGGAAATCGAGTAGAGGCGCGGCGCGAGCGGCTTGAGCAGCGCGGCGAATTCCGGCGCGGAAAATTTTACGGCGGAATTTTCATGCAGCAGGTCAATCACGCCGCGGCCCCATGCCCATTTCTTCAGGTCATCCTTGCGATCCGGTGCGAGCAGTCCGGCCAGCGCGGAATTGGCTTTGGCGAAGTGCGACAACAGTTCCGCCGACGGCTTGCTGATGTCGAGTTTTTCCGTGAGCGCGCGGCGCAGCGGAAATTCGTCGCCGGAAAGTTTCACGGTTTCCTCGCCGTCGCAGCCGAGCGCATGCAAAATGTCCGCGACGAGTTCCGGGCAGTTCGACGCCCAGACGCCGAGCGCGTCGCCAGCCTCGTAGTTCAAACCGGAGCCTTCGAGCGAAATCTCAAAATGGCGCGTCTCTTTTTGCGAGCCTTCGCCGTTAAGTTTGCGGTTCGTCAGCAGGCGGGCGGGAAATGGATGGTTGCGCGAAAAATTGGAGGACGCCTTCCCCTCACCCTGACCCTCTCCCCGGGGGAGAGGGGACAGCAGTTGGGCGTCTCCACTTTTTTGTGAACTGCCTGAGCCGCTGACTACCGCCAGCACCCCGTCCATCCACGTTTTGGTTTTTGCCTCGTAATCCAAATCACAGTCCGTGAGCGGATGAATCCGTTTTGCGCCGAGCGCCTCGAGCCGCGTGTCAAATTTTTTGCCGGCGGCGCAAAAATTTTCGTAGTTGGTGTCGCCGAGCGCGAGGACGGAAAAATTCAGATGCGCCAGCGCTTTCGCGGCGTCGGTTTGCAGCCAGTCCCAAAATCCTTGCGCGTTGTCGGGCATGTCGCCATCGCCGTAGGTGCTGGTGACGATGAGCAGGTTGGCTTCCTGGCTCCAGTCAATCTTCGCGTGTTCGGCGGCGTCCACCACACGCGGGCTGCAGCCGCGCGACTTGGAATCTTTGGCGATCTGCTTCGCAATTTTTTCCGCCGTGCCCGTCTGGCTGCCGAATAAAATCAGCAGCGGGACGGTGGCGGATTTTTTCCCCGTGACTGAATTTTCGCCGCCGATGACGTAGCCCTTGCCCGCGAGCAGGCCGGCCACGTAGCCGTTGAGCCACAGGCGCTGCTCCGTTTTGAACGGCGCGGTTTCGGGAATGAAAATCTGGGGGGCCATGCTAAATGGTAAATGGCATTGACGCGGCGGGCCGCGGCGCGGCGGGCAAACTTTTTAAAATCGGTCGGGTCATTTTTGTGGTTCAACCAAAGACCCGGCTATATCGGGCAATGGCGGTTGTCCCTGATGCTGTTCGCGTGCCATAAAGAAGGAACCCAAAACAAAATCCGGCTCATAGTTTTAATTGAAACGATGAAACCCGCTCATTGGTGGTTTTCCCTCAATGGTCTTGCGGGGTTGGCGACGGCGAGGGTTTCCAGTTCGTCCGGTCTTTTTTGGCCGGGGCCGCCGGGCGGGGCGGCGGGGAGCTGTCCGGTTTGTTTCAAGCTGGTTTTTTTCAACCACCGGGTGGTGAGGCGGCGATAATTGAGGATCGCAAAGCAGCGGGGCGGAAGTTTGGCGCGGGCGGCGCGCGGTCCCGCACGCGGGACCGCTTCAATTCACATAGCGCAGGCGGGGGTGGATTTTCAACGCCGCTCCCCTTTGCACATTGAAGCGGCGTGAACGCCGCGCGCCGCCACCCTCCTCCACGATCCTCAATCAATTCAGCGGCGGTTCAGCAGCAGCGCCAGCAGGACCAGCGATGCGGCGAGCAGGATGAAAAAGCCGGCCTTGTAAAACAGCAGCGGGTTGCGTTCGAGCAGCGGCGTGTCCTTGCGAAACCACGCGCGGACTTTTTCCGGGTTTTGCAGGTCGAACTTCATTTCGGAATAGGTCTGGTAGCGGTCCTCGGGCGTCACCGCCACGGCGCGCAACGCGACCGATTCCAGCCACTCGGGAACGTGTGCGTTCAGCTTCGTCAGCCGCAGCGGCGCGCCAAAGGCCGGCGTCTGGAACGGCTCGATTTCGCCGTAGGGAAATTTTCCCGTCAACGCGAGGAACAGCGTGACGCCGATGGAAAAAATTTCCGTGCGCTCGGAGATGGGCGCGTT
>JAYVCM010000231.1:0-4006 GCA_043749955.1 Limisphaerales bacterium
AGCGTTGGGGAAAGCTCCAAATTCCAAGCACCAAGCTCCAGAGAAGCTCGAACAAAAAGAATTCAAGCTGGAATAAAATACTAGGGACCGACCCCTTTAAAATACTAGGGACCGACCCCTTTACGACCCCTTTACAACTCTGCGAGACCCGCCGGCAGTGCAGATTTTGTTCGACTAACCACTTGCCGCAGGGGTTTTGAGGAATAACATAGCGCTTCATTTTTGACGTATATGGCAAAATTAAAAAAGAGCAACGAATCTGAATCGGTAAATTCCTTCCGGTTCAGTCTGACTGGATTGATCATCTTCAGCTTGTTTCTGATGGTGGCTACGGCGCTGGTCGCCAGCAGATTTTTTGATTCCAAGCCAAAATCTTTTTCGTTTGCCAACAACGACATTCCCGATCCGGATGTGCAGGACAAAAATATGTTTACGCGCAAGGGACCGTGGGGGGAATTGCTAACGCAAAACATCAGGCTGGAGCGGCCAGTTGAATATACTTCCTTGGAAATAAAAAACCCCGAACCCGAATCATGGAGTTTTGACGGCATGAATCTGGCACAGGTCAAGGCACTACTCGCCGCTAATGGCTTGACGAAAGAACAGGTCGAAGCGCAATTGACGCCGGGGAATGTTGTTGTATCGGCAACAAAGACCGTGGTCACGCCGGACGAAAATTTCCTGCTTTCGCTGAAACCGGAGGCACGTCAAAAACTTTACGGCAGTTTGTATGGCATGGGGGCAGGGCTTTATATTGATTACCCGTTTATTTTTCCCAAAGACAGCATCGAAACCATTTATACTGATGACCGCTTGCAGTCTGACGAGGTGGCTTTACTCAAAAAACTTGTCTATCCAGTCACAAATGCATTCCGGCTCACTGATTACGATTTGCTCATACGCAAAATTCCGACACCTGAACGCCGCGCTACGATAGCTAAGGTGCTTTCCTTTCAACCAGCGGTGCTTGCCCGCCTCTGCGTCCGCCCTGACAGCGATATTGACAAAATCGCGGCCTATTGGGGCGGCATGGAAAATGTCCGCTTCACTGACATTCGACCCATGCTCGAAGCGTTGAAAGGGCTGCCGCACGGCGGCACTGTAAGCCTGATGTATTTTCTTCCACCGTTCGCTCGTAGCAGGCTTTATACATACCCATTGCCATCGCAGCCAAACGAGCCGGTGATGGACTGTCATTGGAGCACATTCAATTTCTCCAGCACCGAACCTGACAACCGGCTCAACGATCCTGCCTACGCGGTGGATCAAATAAAAAAGAATTACTACCGCATTGATGCCCCTTCTCTCTATGGTGACGTTCTGCTATACGCCAATGGCAAGGACGAAATCAAACACTCCGCAATCTATCTGGCTGATGATCTAGCATTCACCAAATATGGGAACAATTATCGCCAGCCGTGGATGATTGTCCGCATCGCAGATATGCAGGCGGTCTATCCCACTCTGAAGCCGATTTATTATCGCAAGAAAACGAATTGAACGGGTGTCCAGCTTGACTCTCGCCGACAAAACTCAACTGGTCTTGCCGACACTGAAGAGGATGTTTTCGCGACGGATGCGATCTAAGATCAGCACGACCATCTGAAAAATGATGAACCGCATGATCGTGTTCCAGAATTCCACGTCCCAACGCTGGTAGCCCGCATCTTCTTCGAAACGTTGCGCCAAGGGACCAGCGATTGCCGCGACGGTAGCTGCGATGGTGCCCCAGCGCCAGTTCAAGGTAAGCGTGAAAAGCACACAGGGCAGCATATAAAAGGGAAGGAAAGAGACATGAGGACTGGTCGTTAAATCCAGCCCCACCACCAGTGAAAAAAATACGCTTGTCATCACGATAACCACCCAGTTGCCAGCGACGGCTTGCAAGGGATTGGGTTCGGCTGCCGAGCGATGCGGATTCCGAAAGAAGCTCTGTTTACGGACATTATCCAGCAACATCACAATCAATTGGAAAACAACCACGCGCATGACGACGTTCCAGCAAGTCACGTCCAGCGGAATTAATTTTGGATCCGTGGAATGTTGCAGCAGCGGTCCGGCAATTCCCCCCGCGCAGGCTGCCAGATATCCCAGCCGCCGGTCGGCCTTCAAGGCCAGCAACACACATGGAGCCAGATAAAATGGTGCGAAAAGGAAATGCGAGTCGGTGAATAATTGCAAAGTGGCAACGGCTCCAATCCAAAGGAAGGCCGCCAGCAACCCTGGCCAGTAGCGGCGAAGTTGCGAGTTGAATGACGGCTGGCGAACCGGCGACAGGCTGGGCTCCCAAAAAAGATTGGCGAGCTTCGCAAAAGCGAACTTGATTTGTTTCCCCGGCGGCATTCGCACATCAGCAGACGGGAGGCTGACCAGTTTGCCAGCATTGACCTGCAATTGCCGCTGTGACCAGAGCAGTTGAAACAACCGGTCGGTAAGCTCGCCGCCCTCCAGCGGTTGGACGATGAGTTTTTGGTTGAGCAGATAGACCAGCAGGAGCGGTTCGATGATCTGGCTGATGCCCGCGTCACTGGCGTATTTTTGGAAACGGGCCGAATGAATCAGCTGTGCGAGTTCGGCGGCGACACGTTCCGGGGAATGTCGTTTGACGAGAATGGAGGTCTGGACGATGAAGTGAAACCAATCCCACGCTGGAATGCCTTTCAGTTGGCCGCGCTCCCAGTCGAAGGCGCGGATGTTTTCCAGATTTGTCATGCGGACGTTCCACGGCGTGAAGTCGCCATGAAAAATTGTCGAACGAACTGTTTGGTTGGCGAGAGCGGCGCGCAGCGTCGGCCACTGGGGAAGGCCAGCACCATTTGCCACCGATTCCAATTCCCGCCAACTTGCCAGGTTCTTGATCGGTTCGGGCGGGGTATCGTCCAGCCAGTCATGGAATAATTTTTCAATGCCCACATCGTTGTCCAGACTTGCGCCAGAAAAAAAGGCGGTGGCAAACGCGCTCACCGTGGCCGAAGAAAAACGACCGGTGATGCCGGTGCAACCGATGACGTTTACCGGCAGGCTGGACAGCAAGTCCGCTTCCCGCTCGGTTGCCGCCCGGCCTTGCGGATTGAGCCCCACCTTGATGACACGGATGGGATGACCGCCCGCATCGCAGAGCAGCATCACCAGCCGCGAGGTTTTTCCAGCGACGCCCCCGAACTTGATGGCGGGCGTCTGCAATTGTCCGGCAGCAAGGCCGGACTGCTGCGCGAGAAACCGCATGAACTCTGAACCGGCGTCCGCCGGGATGGCAACCCGGCCATAAAATTTTGCCGCCGGCGTCCGCAGCGTCAGCGGAATCAGCGAGCGCCAGAGTTTTGCCAGCGGACGGTGCGCGGAATAAAGCTCAAAACTGTCCGAAGCCTTGCCGGATTTTTCGGGGAGCAGGAGGAACGGGCGTTTTTTCCGGCGAATCAGCCGCCACGAAAAATTCACCGGCTCGCGGCACGGCTTCGCGCCGGCAAACAAAGCCGTGATGGTTGGCAGCACATTTTTAAACATGGGTTATGTAAATATTTCCCTCTGATTTCAAAACTGACGACGGACGAATGATCTGTTTATTTGGCCTTGGAATCTTTCGCTTTGAGTTTCTTGAACTGCTGCGGCCAGAAATGCGGCGGCGCAAAACACATCTTGTCCGCGCGCACCAGGGCGCAGACTTTGGGCAGCCTGTTCTTCCCGCAGAAGTCCGGGTTGGTATAGCGACACCCGAAAGTTTGCTTTTCGCTGTCGAGTGGATGAAGCGGCGCGTTAAAGGCTGCGGCGTTGTTCATTCAGAAATTCTTGGTTTACATCGCCGCACCGGGAATCACAGGCGACGACGCACGGCGCGACAATTCAAAGGTGTGGTTGTTCAGCATGACGCGGAGTTTGCAACAAGGGAGCGTGCGCGACAAGCGCGAGAATTTATTTTAACTCGAAAAATGGTTCTTGATATTGGCACAAATTCAATGCCTCTCGGTTCTCCATTACAATCATATCGCCGGGTTGCGTGGGAATTTTG
>JAYVCM010000232.1:0-12248 GCA_043749955.1 Limisphaerales bacterium
TGGGGCGTCTCGTATGGCGCGTGGTGCCAGGCGGTGGTCGCCGCCGGCCTGCCGACGCGCTGCTACGCGGTGGACACCTGGGCCGGGGACGCACACGCCGGCCGCTACGGCGATGATGTCTTCCGAAATTTGCAGCAGCATCACCGGCAATATGAACCGTTCTCCAAATTGCTGCGGATGACGTTTGACGAGGCGCTGGCGCAGATCCCCGACGGCACCGTGGATCTGCTCCACATTGACGGCCTGCATTTTTACGAGGCGGTGAAACATGATTTTGAAACCTGGCGGCCCAAGCTGAGCGAACGCGGTGTGGTGCTGTTCCATGACACCGTTGTCACCCAGCGGGGATTCGGCGTCCATCAACTGTGGCGCGAGTTGAGCGACAAATTTCCGCACTTCAATTTTGAACACGGCTACGGGCTGGGCGTGCTCGCCGCCGGCGCGGCGCCGCCGGCCGCCGTCGGAAATTTTCTGGCCACGGCCAACACGCAGCCCGCCGCCACCCGCGCCTTGTTCGCCGCGCTCGGCGGACGGCTCCAGCACCGGCTGGAACAGGCGGCGTGGTCGGCGCAAAACGCCGCCCCCGGCTCGCGTTTGCGGCGCGGGGTGAGAAAATTAAAATCGCTGCTCCTGGGCCATAAATGAAACCAACCGCATCAGGTCCCAAGGTCAGCCTTTGCGTTCCCACCTACAACGGCGGGAAATTTTTGCGCGAATGTCTGGCCAGCATCCGGGCGCAGACGCTGGCCGATTTTGAAGTGGTCATCGTGGACGACGATTCCACGGACGATTCCCTGGCCATCGCCGGGGAATTCGCCCGGGCGGACGCGCGGTTCCAGATTCACCGCAACCCCCGGCGGCTCGGTCTCGTGGGCAACTTGAACCGCAGCCTGGAGCTGAGCCGGGGGACGTGGATCAAAATTCTGTTTCAAGATGACACGCTCGAACCGGACTGCCTGCAGGCGCTGACCGACGGTTGCGAACGGCAGCAATGCCAGTTCGGTTTTTGCAGCCGGAATTTTTGGTTTGCCGACGAGGTCACCGCCGAAGTCCGGGATTATTTCACGCGGCACCAGGCGATGATCGGGGAAAAATTCAGCGGCCGCATGGACGCCCTTGCGTTTGCCCGGCTGTGCGCCGCCGCGCCGGAAATCAACCCGCTGGGCGAGCCGACCGCCGTGATTTTCCACCGGTCGCTGCTGGAAAAATTCGGCGCCTTCAACCCGTTGCTGATCCAGTTGTGCGATGCGGAATACTGGCTGCGGATCGGCGGCAACCTCGGCGTGGCCCACGTTCCGGAACGGCTGGCGACGTTCCGCGTGCACGGCCAGTCGGCGACCACGGAAAATTCCATCAAACGAAAATACCGCGCCGACCACCTTGACCCGCTGATCATCCGCTACCTGATCCTGCGCGACAGGAATTTTCAAAACATCCGGCGGATGCTGTGCGCGCAAACCGGGCGTTTCACCGCGTGGTGGCGCCTGGTCCATCAAGCTCACCGGGCATGGGCCATTGCCCGGTCGCAACCGGCCACGGGGCAGGGCCGGATTCCCGAAATGGACGAATGGAACGACGTGGCGCGCCAGCTTCCCGGCCTGCGAAGCCTGGCCTGGGCGGGTCGGCTGGCGGTGCCGCTGCAATATGTCGCGTCGCGGGCCGGCCTGTTCCGCCGCCGGAATAAATTCCACCCGGGTGGACCTCCCGCCCAGCCGCATTTCCCGCCTGGGGAAAAAGCGGGCGCCACCGCCGGCCAGCCCGGCGGGCCGGCCGCCGCCCGGCTGGCGATCATCGTCCCGGCCTACAAGGCGAAATTTCTCCGCGCAACCTTGCAGTCCATCGCCGCGCAGACGGACCGGCATTTCCACCTTTACGTCGGCGACGACGGCAGCCCGGAACCCATCGCGGAAATCGTCCGCGAATTCGCGGGCCGGCTGCCGGTCACCTTTCACCGGTTCGCGGAGAACCTTGGGAAAAGCTCGCTGGTCGGACATTGGGAACGCTGCATCCGCCTGACCCGGGAGCCGTGGGTGTGGGTTTTTGCGGATGACGATCTGATGGACGCCAGCTGCGTGGCGGCGTTTTTTGCGGAACTGGAAAAAGCGCCGGGCGAACATGACCTTTACCGCTTCGACACGGTGTGGGTGGACGAACACGGCGCGCGGATCTCCGAAAGCACGGCGCATCCGCCGGAGGAATCGGGCGCGGATTATCTGTTGTCGCGGCTGGAGGGAAACCGGGGCAGCACCCTGCAGGAACTGATTTTTTCGCGCGCGGCGTGGGAGCAGGCGGGCGGCATCCCGGATTTTCCGCTGGCCTGGCATTCGGACGAGGCGTTCGCCGCGCGGCTCGGAATGTGCCGCCCGCTCAAGCTCATTCCCGGCCCCAAGGTGAGCTGGCGGTTCAGCGGCCTGAACATTTCCGGCGACTCCACGTCCGCCATGACCAACCGGAAAATCATCATCTCCGCGAGCTACCTGCGCTGGGTCATGAAGTTTTTTGCGGACCATGCCCCCGCGCAACTGGCCGAGGCCGCCCGGCGGTCCGAAAAATGGCTGCTGAACTTTGCCTACACCCGCTGGGATTTTTTGCACCTGCGGACGTGTGGCGTGCTGGACCGGCTGGCGGTCGAGATCTGGAACCGCCCGCGCGGCTGGGGATTTCGTGAGGGGCTGCGGTTGAATTTCAACCTGGCCACGCATAAACTTTTGCGTCTCCTGAAAAGATAGTTGGGAGATGATGAGTTGAGAGTTGAGGGTTCGGACTCTCAACCCACAAAACCCGCACGGCCTAAAAAACAATTTATCAACCATGTCCCACCCGCTGGTCTCCATCATCCTGCCGGTCTTCAACCGCGACCATTGCGTGCGGCGCGCCCTGGACAGCATCCTGGCGCAGACGTTCCAGAATTTTGAAATTGTCGTGGTGGACGACGGCTCGACGGACGGCTCGTTGGAGGTTTTGAAAAGTTACGGCGACGCCATCCGTTTGATCTGCCAGAAAAATTGCGGCTGCGGCACGGCGCGCAACGTGGGCGTCCGCGCGGCGCGCGGCCGGTGGATCGCGTTTCTGGATTCGGACGATGTGTGGCTGCCCGACAAACTGGAGTGCCAGATGCGGGTGATTGAAAAATACGCGGCGAAGGTCTGCTACAGCCGGTGCATGGCGGAAGACGGCCAGCCGCTGCCGGACCTCGAGGACGTCACGTCCACTTTGAAAGAGCCGGGCGTGCATCACGTCGCCGACCCGGTGGAATTTTTGAGCCGGGCGCGGGGGCATCCGTATCTCCAGTCCCTGGTGCTGGAAAAATCGTTGTTCGACGCGGCGGGATTTTTCGACCAGACGCTGCATACGGGCGACGACACGCTGTGGCTGTTCAAACTGTCGTTCCTTGGGGACTGCCTTTACGTTGACCGCCCGTTGACGATCATCCACCGCTATTCCGACAACAGCCTGACTTACGATTTGCGTCCCGCCGCCGCCGAAAAACGTTACAACGCGTTTGTGCGGACCCAGGCGGAGATGTATTGGCGGCTGCGGGAAGCGCGGCCGCAACAGGCGGGGTTGACGCGGGGCCGGCTGGCTTACAGCATCGCCTGCCGTGCGGAACTGGCCTGCGCCGCCGGACAATACCAGCTCACCCGCGCGATGGCCTGGGACGGGCTGGCCTTCGCGGGCGATTTTCGGACGTTCAGCCACTGCCTGGCGATGCTGCTGGCGCCGTGGTTGTGCCGGTCGCGCTTCCGCAAAAAATGGCATCTCGTAAATGCGGAGTGCGGAACGCGGAGCGGGGAATCTCCCAGTGCGGAACGGGAAGCGGGGAACGCGGAATGAAAACGCCGCACGCCGCACTGGAACTGGCATCGCCAATGAATCCTCAAAAAAAATTCGGCGGCCTGGTGGCGCGCCGGGAACGCTGGGGGCTTTCGCGGCGCGGCTGGCTGGCGCTGCTCGTGACGGCGGCGGCGGCGGGAATTTTGTGGCTGCTGAACATTCATCCGTTTCTCGCGCCGACGCAGCGGACGGAGACGAAAATTCTTGTGGTCGAAGGCTGGATTCACGAATACGCCCTCCGCGCGGCGGTGGCGGAATTTCAAAACGGCGGCTACGAAAAGATTTTTGCGACGGGCGGGCCGATTGCCGGCAGCGACGGCGCGACCAATGATTACAACACGTCGGCGAGCGTGGGCGCGGACCGGCTGGTGAAACTGGGCGCCGCCGCCGACCGGGTGCAGATGGCGCCGTCGCACGTCGCCGGGCGCGACCGCACCTACAGTTCCGCCGTGGCGCTGCGAGAATGGTTCCGCACGAACCACTTGGCCGTGACCGGCATCAACGTGCTGACCGAGGACGCGCACGCGCGCCGGACGCGGCTGCTGTTTCAAGAGGCGTTTGGCCGCGAGGTGACGGTGGGCATCATCGCGGTGGCGAACCCGGACTACGACCCGGCGCGCTGGTGGCGTTACAGCGAAGGCGTGCGGGAAGTTTTGGGCGAGAGCATCGCGTATGTGTATGCGCGGATTTTTTTCCACCCGGCGCGGCCAGCGAGTTGAGAGGTGGTGAGTTGAGAGTTGAGAGGGCGGACTCTCAACTCTCAACTCTCAACTCATAAAACTCTCAACTGGCTTGATTCCCGGCGGCTTTTGTTTGACCATCCGCTTCAGCCATGAATGACATGAACTCGAATTCAACGAACTCATTGAAATTGGGCGGCGTCCGGTTGGCGCTCATGGCCGGGCTGGCCACACAACAAATGTTCGCCGGGCAGCCGGTGCTGATGGATCAGCCGGCGGTCGCCACCGAGTCGCAGTGGTCGCAGGCGGACAATCTCAACAGTCCGCTGCAGGTGTTTCAGCCGTTCGACCAGGCGGAGAGAAATTCGCTGCCGCAGCCGTTCACGCTCGGCCCGGTGGTGGTGCGGCCGCATCCGTTCTACCGTGTGACTTATGGCAGCGGCATCCAGAACGGCACCAACAACCCGCAGGACACGGTCATCCAGGAATTTTCGCCGGGCGTCTCGGTGGACTTCGGCAAACACTGGACGGCGGACTACACGCCGACGTTCCGTTTCTACTCCAACAACCAGTTCCGGGATTCCGTGGACCATGCGGCCTCGGTGAGCGGCGGCACGCGCGTGGACGACTGGCGGTTCGGTTTCACCCAGACGTTCAGCCTGACCATGTCGCCGCTCGCCGAAACCGGCGCCCAGACGGAACAGGAATCGTATGTGACTTCGCTCTCCGCCGGCTGGGCCATCAACCACAAGGTCTCCGCCGACTTCGGCCTCGTGCAGAATTTAAATTTTGTGACCGGCCTGCAAAACTCCAAGACCTGGTCCACGCTCGACTGGTTGAACTACCAGTTTTACGAACGCCTGTCCGTGGGCGTCGGCCTCGGCGGCGGCTATGTGAACATTGAAAACCCCGCCAGCCCCGACCAGACGTTCGAGCAGGCGCAACTGCGGGTGCAATGGCGCGCCACGGACAAGCTCAGCCTCTCGGTCAACGGCGGCCTGGAAGACCGGCAGTTCATTCATGCGCCCGGCCTGGAGGATTCGCTCAATCCCATCTTCGGCGCGTCCATCCAATACCAGCCGTTCCAGCACACCCAGATCACGCTCGGCGCGAGCCGCGCGGTCAGCTCCTCGGATTATTTCATCATCAGCCAGTCCACGGAAACAACCACGGTCAGCCTGAACTTCAACCAGCGGCTGCTGGAACAATTTTACCTGGACCTCGGCGTCGGCTACACCAAGACGGAATTTGTCACTGCGCTCGGCCCCTTTGCCATCAACCGCAGCGACGACAATTATAGTTTCAACGCCCGCTTGAGCCGCGGCTTCCTCAAGCGCGGCAACGTGTCCGTGACGTATCAATACGGCGACCACCAATCCTCGCTGGCGGGATTCACCTACCAGAGCAGCCAGGTCGGCTTCGAGGTCGGCTTCAGCTACTGAACCCACGCCGTCAAAAAATCATGGCTGACCAGGATGCACCCAACCCCGCCCGGCCCGCGCCCTGGAAAAAATTTGCGCTGGTGGCCGGCGGCCTCGCGCTGGTCTTCGTTTGGCCGCTGCTCCGGCTCGCCCGCTTCGCGGCCAACGACGACTTTCATTCCTACCTCCTGCTCATCCCGCTGGTCAGCGCGTATCTGATCTGGCTGGAGAAAAAAAATCTGCCGCCGGCCTTCGCCGGGCCGGAGCCTGGGGGCGCCAATCCCGCGTCAACTGGCCGTGCGCAACCCGCCAACGCTGTGGGTGAAGCTACGGCCCGGCGAAGGCCGGTGTCCGCGCCGGCCAAAAAAACGGCGGCGCTTTTTTTTGCGGGCGGGCTGGCCGTGGCCGCGTGGCATTGCTTCACGCCCCGGCTGGTCATCGCGGATTCGCTGGCGCAGACGACGCTGGCGTTTCTCCTGCTGCTGACCGGCGCGGGCTTTTGGATTTTGGGCGGCGCGTGGATGCGGGCGCTGGCGTTTCCCTTCGCGCTGCTGGCCTTCATGATCCCGCTGCCGGAAGCCTTGCACGCGGCGATTGAAACCGGTTTGCAACATGGTTCGGCGGTGGCGGCGGGCTGGATGCTGGCGGTGTCGGACGTGCCGGTGCTGCAGAGCGGCCTGGCGTTCCGCCTGCCGGGCGTGAACCTGCAGGTGGCGCCGGAATGCAGCGGCATCCATTCGACGATGGTGCTGTTCATCACGAGCCTGGTCGCGGGGAAATTTTTCCTGCGCCGGCCGTGGCGGCGCGCGGTGCTGTGCCTGGCGGTCCTCCCGCTCGCGCTGCTGCGGAACGGTTTCCGCATCTTCGTCATCGGCGAACTCTGCACCCACATTGGGCCGGAGATGCTGGACTCGCCCATCCATCGCCACGGCGGCCCGCTGTTTTTTGTGCTGTCCCTGCTGCCGTTTTTCCTGTTGCTTTATGGCCTGAAGAAAACGGAGCGGCCGGAGAACCTCCCAACTAAAAAAATAACATGAAAAAAATCATCCGTAATTTTCTGGCCCTGACGCTGGTGGCGGCGCTGGCGGCGGGCGGCGCGGGCTGCACGGGCAAGGTCAAGCGGGCGTATCACGAGCGGCGCGCGAATAAATTTTATGACGCGGGCCAGTTCGACCGCGCGGAGATCGAGTATCTCAACGTGCTGCGGAGCGACCCCGGGAACGCCCGGGCGTTCGGGCGGCTGGGCACGATTTACTACCAGCAGGGCCGGCTGCAGACGGCGGGGCCGTTCCTCTACAAGGCCAGCTCGCTGGCGACGAACGATCTCGAACTGCGCCTGAAGCTGGGAATGTTCTTTGCCGCCGCCGGCAAATTGAAGGAGGCGGGCGAGGCGGCGAATTTCGTCCTGGACCGCCAGCCGCAGGACGCGGAGGCGCCGCTGCTCCTCGCCGAGGCGGCGAGTTCACCGGCGGAAATCGAGACGGTGCGGGCACGGCTGCGGGCGCTGGCGAAAGGCGGCGACCGCGCGCCGTTCGAGGTTGCGCTGGGGATGCTGGCCTGCCGCGACCAGGATTTTCCGGCCGGCAAGACGTTCTTCCTGCGCGCCGTGTCCCTGGATCCGAAATCCGCCCCGGCCTACGCGGCGCTGGGCGCCCTGTGCACGATGGTGAACGACACGAACGGCGCGGAAACCAATTTCAAGGCGGCGGCGGAGTTTTCAGACGCGCGGTCGGCCCGGCGGCTGATTTATGCGCGGTTCAAACTGCAGGCGGGCGATCTGCCGGCGGCGAAGCAGATCCTGGCGGACGCGGTCAAGTCGGCGCCGGATTTTTTGCCGGCGTTGCTGGGGCTGGCGGAAATCGCGATGGCGGAAAAAAAGTTTGCCGAGGCGCACGGATTTTCGGACAAGGTGCTGGCGCGCGACCCGGACAACTTCGACGGCCTGATGTTTGCGGGCCGGCTCAACCTCGCCGAGAACGAGCCGGACAAGGCGGTGGGCGTGTTCGAACGGATCACCAAGCTGTATCCCCAGGCGTCGCACGCGCATTGCGAGCTGGCGCTGGCTTATCTCGCGGCCGAGGACGCCACGAAGGCGGTCATCAGCCTGAACCGCGCCTTGGAACTGGATCCCGGCTTCGTCCAGGCGCAACTGCTGCTGGCCGAGGCCCAGATCAACAGCCGCAATCCGGATCCGGCCATCGTGGCCATGACCAAGCTTTCGCAAAAGCTGCCGCAGCTCCTGGAGGCGAAATTATTGCTGGCGAACGCCTACCGGCTCCGCAACCGGAACGGCGACGCCCTCGCCATCTATCAGTCGCTCGAAAAAGACCACCCCAAGGATCCGCGGATGCCGCTGCTGGCCGGCACGGTCGCCATGCAGTTGAAGGATTACGCCCGGGCGCGGACCGCCTTTGCCCGCGTGCAGGCACTGGTGCCCGACAGCCTCTCCGCGCTGGAACAACTGGTGAACCTGGACTTGCTGGAAAAAAAATATGACGCCGCCCTGGCGCGGGTGCAGGCCGAGGTGCAAAGAAAACCGAAGCTCGCCGCCCTGCAACTGATCGTGGCCAAGGTGTGGCTGGTGCAGGGAAAAACGGACCCCGCCGAGGCCGCGCTGCTCAAGGCGGACGAGCTGGAGCCGGGCAACCTCAACTCCGCCCTGCTGCTCGCGCAGATGTATTTCAACGCCAAACAGAATGACAAGGCGCTGGTGAAGCTCGAGGTCATCCTCGCCAAATATCCCAAGGACATCTCGGCGCTGATGCTCGCGGCCACCATCCACGAGCAGGAAAAGGATTACAAAAAGGCGGCGGCCGCCTACGAAAAAGTCCTGGCGACGGATCCGAAGTTCAGCCTGGCGCTGAACAACCTCGCCTATTTGTATTCGGAGGTTCTCGGCCAGCTTGACCGCGCCTATGAACTCGCCCAGCGCGCCCGGGTGCTCCTGCCGTTCGATCCTTCGACGGCGGACACGCTCGGCTGGATCCAGCTCCGGCGCGGCGCGTATGGCCCCGCGCTCGGCCTGCTCCAGGAAAGCGCGGCCAAAATGTCCGACGTGCCGGAAGCCCAGTTCCATTTCGGCCTGGCGAATTACCTGACGGATGACGAGGACGCCGCCCGCGCCGCCTTCCAGCGCGCGTTGCAGCCCGGCAAGGAATTTCGCGGCCGCGAGGAATGTCAGCTCTGCCTCGCGCTGCTCGACATCCATCCGCCGACCGCCGACGCGGCGGCGCGCGCAAAACTGGCGGCGCGCATCGCGGAAAAACCCGAGGACCCGGTGGCGCAGGGACGCCTCGCGGCCATTTTCCTACGCGAGGGAAATGCCGCCAAGGCCATCGCCGGCTATGAAGCCGTGTTGAAGACGGATCCGAAAAATGTGCCGGCGCTGCTCCAGCTCGCCCGGCTGTATGCGCCCCAAGACGCGGCCAAGGCGCTGGCCACGGCCAAAACCGCCAACAAGCTCGCCCCCAACAACGCCGAGGTGACACGGCTCCTCGGCCGGCTCACCCTGCAAGCCGGCGATTTCAAGCAGGCGTCCGGCCTCCTCCAGACCATCGCCAAAAACCAGCCGGACGATGCGCCCGCCCAGTTTGATTTTGCCCAGGCAGCCTACGGCCTCGGAAAAATTTCCACCGCCCGCGCCGCCATGCAAAACGCGCTGCAGTTGAATTTGCCCGCGCCCCAGGCGGTGGAAGCGCGCCGGCTGCTCGAACTGTCCGCCCTCGCCGACCATCCCGCTGAAGCCGTGGCCGCCAGTTCCCGCGTGGAGGAAATTTTGAAGGCCGAACCCGCCTACGTGCCCGCGCTCATGGCCCAGGCCGTGATCAAGGCGCAAAATTCCGACCCGGCCACGGCCGCCGCCATCTGCGAAAAAATCATCGCGCGCTGCCCGGACTTTGCGCCCGCCCAGCGGCTGCTCGCCCTCCTTTATGCCCGGGACGCCACGAAGACGGCGGCGGCCTACGCGTTCGCCATGAAGGCCCGCGACGATTTCCCCGACGACCCCGCGCTCGCCAAGGCCATCGGCATCATCCATTTTCAGCAGGGCGATTTTTCCCGCGCGGCCAAGCTGTTGAAGGACTGCGCGGCGAAGGCGGACACCGACGCGGAAATTTTTTATTATCTCGGCCGCGCGCAGCTCAAGCTGAAAGACCGCGTGGCGGGCCGGGCCAGCCTGCAATCGGCGCTGAACCTGAAGTTGTCTGGAGCCGACGCCGACGCCGCGCGCCAACTGCTCGGCGAATTGAAATGAAGCCGCCGGCCGGCGCCGCGGGTGAGTTGAGAGGGGGTGAGTTGAGAGGGGAGCGACGGACTCCCGACTCTCAACTTTCAACTCATAAAGCTCTCAACTGGCTTTGAACTTTCAACTCATAAAACAGGCTTTACATCAGGGCATTTTGAATCATTATTTTTGCACAAGAAAAATCCCATGAATACAAAATCATCCCTCCTCACCGGCCTTCGCCGGGCCGTAGCTTCACTCGTGCGGCCCTTGGCAGGCTTCGGCCCGGCGAAGGCCGGCGTTCTTTTTGCCCCCCGCACCCCGGCCCTGGCCGCCCTGCTGCTCGCGGCCGCGCTGGTTTTCACCGGCTGCACCACGAACCCCGTGCCCGACGCGGCGGCGACCCCGGCGAAGGTTCATGCCGAGCTGATCATCCTGCGCGAAGGCGATGCGTTGAAAATTTCTTTCCCCGGCTCGCCCAACCTGGACACCACGCAGCAGATCCGCCGCGACGGAAAAATCACGCTGCCGCTGGTCGGCGAGGTGGACGCCGCCGGCCAGACGCCCGATGCGTTGCGCGAAAAACTCGTCGCGCTCTACGCCCCGCAGATCGCGTCGAAGGAAGTGAACGTGCTGGTGCAGTCCTCCGCCTTCCCGATTTTTGTGAACGGCGCCGTGGTGCATCCCGGAAAAATCCAGTCCGACCATCCCATCACCGCGCTCGAAGCCGTCATGGAAGCGGGCGGGTTTGATTACAACCGGGCGGATTTGAAGAACGTGAAAATCATCCGCAACGAAAACGGCGTGATGCGGAACATCAAGCTGAACTTGAAAAATGTGATGGACGGAAAAGAAGAGCAGCCGTTCTACCTGAAGCCGTCCGACATCGTCTATGTGCCGGAACGGTTCCAGATGTTCTGATCATTCGCGGGTGAGGCCGAGCTTGTCCATCAGCTCGTAAATCGTCGGGCGGCTCAGGCCCAGTTCCACGGCGGCGGGAGCAATCTTGCCGCCGTGTTTTTTCAACGCCTGCTGGAGCATCTGCCGTTCGACCGCCTCGCGGGCCTCCTTGAGCGTGGTCACATTGGTGCCCAGCCCCGTGGGATTCAGCTCCAGATCTTTCGCCGTCACCCGCCGCCCCTCCGCCATGATGACCGCCCGGCGGACACAGTTTTCCAGTTCGCGCACGTTGCCCGGCCAGGAATGTTTGTTCATCGCGCGGATGGCTTCCGCGTCGAACGCAAGATTGGATTTGTTGACCTCGTTGGCAAACCGGTTCAAAAAATACTGGGCGAGCAGGCGGACATCGCTCTCGCGTTCGCGCAACGGCGGCAGTGAAACCTGGACGACGGCCAGGCGGTAAAACAAATCTTCGCGGAATTTTCCGCCGGCCATGCCTTTTTTCAGGTCGGAGTTGGTGGCGGCAATGACGCGGGTGTTGATCTGGATGGACTGCCGGCCGCCGACGCGCTCGATGGTCTGCTCCTGCAAAAAGCGGAGCAGCTTGACCTGCAAGGCCAGCGGGATCTCGCCGATTTCATCGAGGAACAACGTGCCCTCGTTCGCCATCTCGATGCGGCCCTTGCGCTGGACATGCGCGCCGGTGAACGCGCCTTTTTCGTGGCCGAAGAGTTCGCTCTCCAACAGCGTTTCGGGGATCGCCCCGCAGTTGATCGCCACAAACGGCCCGTCCTTGCGGTGGCTCCGCTGGTGGACGGCCTTGGCGGCCATCTCCTTGCCGGTGCCGCTCTCGCCAAGAATCAGCACGGGCGCATCGGTGGTCGCCACCTTGCGGATGGTTTCAAAGACCGCCTGCATCGGGGCGCTCGCGCCCAGCACGCCCTCAAAGGAATCGCCGCGCACCAGCCGCTGCATCTCGCCATATTCCTTCTCCAGCCGCGCGGTGGCAAAACAGCGCTTCAGCAAAAATTTCACCTCTTCCATGTCCACGGGCTTGACCAGAAAATCGTAGGCGCCGGAACCGATGGCGCGCAGGGCGTTTTCTTTTTCGCCCTGGCCGGAGATGATCACGACCTTGACGAGGGAATTGATGGCGAGCAGGTCGGACAAGACGGCCAGCCCTTCTTCGGG
>JAYVCM010000233.1:0-3389 GCA_043749955.1 Limisphaerales bacterium
TTCCGAACCGTGTCGAGAAGTTTTAAGCCGGCACGAGGCCGAAGACTTTTAACGCAAAGGCGCAAAGGTGCAAAGTCGCAAAGGAATTGAATCCGTTTCCATTGCGGTATCGGCGGCACTGGTTGGTGGGTGTCAGCAAATGAAAGCGACATTTCGCGGAAGATTCACCTGCCGGGTGAATAGTTTCACCGCCAGGCAAAGCGGGCTGGACGCAACCTCTTTGCGCCTTTTGTGCCGCTTGGTGGCTAATCCAAATGCTTTTTTTAGGATAATCTCACAATCCGCCGGTTTTTCGCTCAATACCGGCGTTTTTCATCAACAACCGGTTTTTTTAACCAAGAATCCGTAAATCATAGTCAAGGCAGGCCAAAACAGAGTCAGGTTTCACGGAGTGTTGATTAGGAATCGTCGGGGAATAGTCAGGGAACGGGAAAACATAGTCAGGTTTCGCCGGGGCTTGTTTAGGGATCGGCGGGCAGCAGCCGGGGAAAGGGAAAACCCAGTCATGATTCGGCGGTGCTGGATTAGGAACCGCCGGGGGATAGTCAGGGTCCGCCAAAACCCAGTCAGCGGACGACGAAAGCAGATCATGAAACGGCGCGGGCTGATTAGCGGACGGCAAAAGGAGGGCAGCAAACGGCGGTGGTGAACAAGTTTTTTATTTTTTTGAAAGAACCGGTGGCGTCGGTGCGTATTAATAAGTGTAGTCGTCCATTAAATTAACCAACCAAAACAAAAGGCTTCGGCCATGAGCAATTACGACACTCCGGGTTTGACGTATGATTCGGGGTTGCTGTTTGACGCCGGCCCGGGGCCGCAACCGACAAGGAAACGTATGGCCAAAGTTAAACTAAACCTCAATGCGCTCTCGATCGCCGACTTGATCCAGCGCGGCACAGACATCAAAACGGCGATGACGGGCAACGCCAATTTCACCACGCCCATCCCGCCGCTGGCAACCATCACCACGCAGGTCACGACGTTGACCACCAGCAACAACACCTACGAAACGGGCGCGCTCGCGCAAAAGACGAACCTCACCAACCGCGACAACGCGGCGGCGGCGCTGATCGCGGGGCTGACGCAGCTCGGCGGTTATGTGGAGGCGGCCAGCGCGGGGGACGAGGCTAAAATCCATAGCGCGGGCATGGGGGTGCGCGGGGCGCGGGGGCCGGCGGGCGTGCCGGCGCAAGCCATGAACCTGTCGCTCACCGCCGGCGACAACGAGGGTGAACTGGATGCGCAATGGGACCCGGTGGCGAACGTGAAGTCTTACGACATCCAAACCAGTCCCGAGCCAATCACGGGCACCAGTTGGACCAGCAAACCTTCGGTGACAAAATCCAAGGCGGTGCTGATGGGATTGCCCAGCGGCACGCGGGTGAATGTGCGGGTGCGCGCGGTCGGCAGCGGCGGCACGGGCGCGTGGAGCGACCCGTCCGTCAAGACGGTGCCGTGAAGCGAGTTGATAGTTTTTAGTTGAGAGTTGAGGGGAAGACATTTCCCCGCTCTCAACTATCAACTCTCAACCATCAACTTTTTTTCTTATGGCCTACGATCCTACTTTGCCGGCGCAGAACGCGCCGATTGTCTCCGCTGAACTGCGCAGCCAGTTCGCGGGTTTGAAGGCGTTGATTGATGCGCGGGCGCACCGCGTGGATGACGTGAACGGCCTAGGCATGACGGTGCAAGACCCGTTTGATGCGGGACAGATGCAGGCCATCGCGGACAAGCTGGATGAATTGCTGGATGCGTTGAAACGGCCTTGAGGGCTAGAACCACGGCGTCCGGCAACGGACGTTTTTTTTCGGCGTCAATTCACACGGTTACCCCGCCGCCGAGGTCTTTCCCGGCTGGCGACGGCGCGGCCCGGCGCGGGGGAGATTCGGCATTTGCCAATTAATAAATGCGGGGTAGGTTTCGCTATGCTGCTCCATAAACTTTCACCAACCCATGCGTTCCAGAAAAAGCGCTCGTTTCGCTGGAACGTTTTTTGGTGGTCGTTTTGCTGGTGGACGTTTCTGGTTTCCCTCTACGTGACGATTTTCTTCGCCCTGTTCATCAACTGATTTCCTCCGGCATCCGCTGGCGCGCATCCCGCGCGGAGCGAGACGGCGGGGCGGCGGCCCCTGGGAAAACAAGATTGGCTTCCGGCGAATTGACGCCGCCACCGCGCTTCTCTAGTCTCCACCCAGGCCGAGCCTGACGCTCCAGCCCACTCGCATTGCCGGCGTTGCCGGAGCGGAAGGTTGCGTGGCCGGATCAGTCTAACTTTATGAAAACACCGTCATCCACACCCGGCGCAACGCCCATGCCGGCCAGCGCGTCAAAGCATCATCTGCGCTTCCACCTGCCGCACATTCACCTTGACCGGATCTTCGGCAACGATTGGTTCGCGCTGAAGGCGGAGGCCTTCGCCCGTTTTTTTGGCACCCCGTTTTTTTTGGTGGGGCAGACGGCCATCGTCATCATCTGGATCTGCCTGAATGTTTTCGGCTTCACCAAGTTCGACATTTATCCCTTCATCCTCCTCAATCTCGCGTTCAGTCTCCAGGCCGCCTATGCCGCGCCCCTCATTCTGCTGGCGCAAACCCGGCAGGCGGACCGCGACAAGGCCCATGCCGATGCCGACGCGCAGCATCGGGAAGACCTCGCCTCGGCGAACGAACAGCGCATGGCCCTGGCCGCCAAACAGGGGGCGCAACTGGTGGCGTTGCTCGAGCAGAACACCCGGTTGACGGAGATCACCAACGAGTTGAGCCAGCGCATCGAGACGCTCACCCGCGAAATGCACGGCAAGTTCCTGTCCGGCGATGTGAAGCCATAGCGGCACGTTGGCCGGGAGGAAATCTAAACCACGGAATTGTGTTTCAAGTTCACGCCCGCGCGCCCGTCCGTCAGCGGAAGAAATTGACGAGGCTTCGCCGGGCGGCGCAAAAACAATTTGCGTTCCGCCGCCGGCGTTTCTAATCTCCGCGCCATTGATGAAATTTAAAGGCCGGACGACCCTCGCTCATTCGATTGCTTTCGTGGCCGGAACCCTTGCGATCCTCACCGGGGTCGCGTTTCATCTGCCAGATTTCATCGGCGCGAAGGACATGCACTTTCAGTTGAGCGGAATGCCCATGTCCAACCTGATGTGCTGGGGCATGGCGCTGATCATCGCCGGAATCTTCGCGACGGCCTACGGTCTGTTTCCGGCCAAGACGCGCGAGGAAGATGATGCGAATGATCAATTTCAACTTCACCTGCTGGACGACGCGCGCCTTGGCTGGGCGCATTGGCAGTTGATCCTCGTGCTCGGCATTGCGCTGGTGGTGGATGTCATGAAGCCGGCGACGATCGGATTTGTCATCCCCGGATTGCGGCGGGAATACGGCATCAGCACT
>JAYVCM010000234.1:0-26979 GCA_043749955.1 Limisphaerales bacterium
CGAGACCATTGTGGGCGTGGACAACGCCAACGGCTATGCCGCCACCATCGGCACGCGCGAGACGCCGCAGAATCTGGCGATCTATGACATCACCACTCCCGGCGGACCGTCCATCAACACGCTGGTGGATCGTGAATTGTTTGCCGCGAACAATCCGCCCGGCAACGCCACCGGCGAAGTGGCCGTGGATGTCGCAGGCGGCCGCATCTTCGCGCTCGATTCGAACAGCGGCATCCTCGCCGTGACCTACGCGGGCAAACTCGCCATCGCCAAAGACGGCGCCCAGCAGATCGTGACCTGGCCCACGTCGGCCTCGGTCTTGCAGTGTTCCACGAACGTGGCCGGGCCGTATGCGGATGTGATGGGCGCCACCAGCCCCTACACGAACAGCACCGGCACGGTGAAGTTCTTCCGCCTGAAACATTGATTGACATGGAGGTTCATAATGCAACCGGGGCTTCGGCTCCGGTTGCATTTTTTTGCCGGCGGTAGTGGCACAGGCGTCTCGCCGGTGAGTTTCTAAATACAATGCAGAGTGAATCAATCAACTCACAGGCAAGATGCCTGTGCCACTACCGGTTGCCCGTCCGCGCGAGATGCCCTAGTTTAAGACCGTCGTTATGAATTTGTTTGCCCGATTCAAATTGACCGCCCTCATCGCCGTGATGCTGGGGCTGGTCGTTTGCGCCCATGCGCAGATCCGCGACGGCGGCATTGACCCGAAAAATCTCGGCAAGGGCGTCTGGATTTATGCGATGAAGGATGCGACGAACAAACTCGGCGGCCACATCCCCGCCGTCACCAACATCAACAGCCTGATGGCCTACTACAAGTCCGCCGGCCTGCGCTATTGCATCATCAAGTCCGCCACGAGCGACAAGCTGTTCGGCGACTGCACCACGGGCGGACAGCTCACCAGCAATCTGGTCAGCACGGCGCACACGAACGGCATTCTGGTTTTTGGCTACAACCGCTCCTACGGCTCGAACATCGTCGGCGAAGTCGCCATGGCCGACTATGTTTTCAATCAAGGTGCCGACGGATTTGTCTTTGACGCCGAGGCGGAATGGGAGACCGGCAATGCGTGGATCACCAACGGCCCGGCGCAGGCGTGGCAGCTTTGCTCGATGGTGCGCTCGAACTGGCCGAACAAATTTCTCGCCCATGCGCCCTTCCCCATCATTTATTTTCACAGCAGTTTTCCCTACAAGGAATTTGGCTTCTGGTGCGACGCGGTGATGCCGCAGATTTATCATTTCTCCTCGACCGGAATCAAAGGTTCGCCGAGCGCCGCCATCAACTGGTCGGACGTGAACTGGGCGACGTGGCAAAACAGCCTTTATTCACTTGCCCAGACGAACATTGGCGGCCTCACGGTGAACTGGACCAATGCCATCAAGCCCCTCACGCCGTTGCAGGATGTCTATGGCGAAGTCATCAGCGGCGGCATCACCTGTGAAGGCGCGGCCAGCGCGGTGTATTCGAATGAGGACGTGCTGGAGTTCACGGATTATTCCGCCGCCGACCCGCACGCGCAGACGGCGGGCGGCTATCGCGGCATCAATTACTGGCGCGCGGACACCATCGGCACGAACCAGTGGGCGAACATCGCGGCGGGCAACAGCGGAAATTTTTCCAACGTCGTCAACAACCTGATGCTGGATGATTCGGCGGCGACTTACACCGGCGCGTGGACTGCCGTAAAAGTTTTTGGCGCGACCACCACCACGCCGACTTATTACGGCGCAACCGGCACAGACACGAATTCCTTCGGCACGAACTATTGCTTCAAGACGCAGGGCGGCGGCGCGGCCTACGCGCAGTTCACGCCCACCATTTTGATCCCCGGAAATTACGACGTGTATCAATGGCATGTGTTTCTCACCAACGCCTCGGCGGGGACGCCCTTCGTCATCGGCACGCCCGCCGGCACGAACACCGTGTTTGCGAACCAGCAGACGAACTCCGGCAACTGGTCGTTCGTCGGGCGCTTTAATTTTGCGGCGGGCACCAACAACTTCATCCGCGTGCTGGATAATTTTTCCGACGCGGCGAACCTCGCCGTCGTGGACGGGTTGAAGCTGATGTATGCGGACGCGGATCTCGTGCTGGACAACACGAATGCCGAGGCCAGCTACACCGGCGCTTGGAGCCTTGGAAACTCGGCGGGCCGGTATCTGGCCGACTACCAGTTTGCCAGTTGTGCGGCCAGTGTGACCGCCACGGCGACGTATCGCCCGAATTTTCCGAACGCGGGCCTTTACGATGTTTACCTCTGGTATTCACCCGGCGGCAACCGCGCCACCAATGCGCCGTGGACGATTTCCTTTTTCGGCGGCAGCACCAACGTGCTCGTGAACCAGCAGGTCAACGGCGGCTCCTGGTTTCAAATTGCGACGGCGCGCCCGTTCAGCGCGGGCACGAATGGTTTTGTGTCGGTCAACAACCAGGCCAGCAACATCGTGGTGATGGCCGACGGCGTGAAATTTTCCTTCGCCGGCCCGCTCGCGCCGGTGGCGATGCGATCCATCGCGCGGCAGTTGGACGGCCGCGTCAGTCTCACCGTGGACAGCACGCCGGGCTACGGCGTGTGGCTGGAGCGCACGACGAATTTGACTTCGTGGCTGCCCTTGACCAATTTGCTCAACACGAACGGCACCGTGAATTTCACGGACAATTCCGCGACCAGCAACCCCGCCGGTTTCTACCGCGCCCGACAATGAACACCACCAATTCTGCGAACCCGAAAAAGCCCCGCCGGCAACCGGCGGCGTTCACGCTGATCGAACTGCTCGTGGTCATCGCCATCATCGCGATCCTCGCGGCGATGCTGCTGCCCGCGCTCGCGGCGGCCAAGGAAAAAGCCCAGCGGATAAAGTGCATCAGCAATCTGAAGCAGATCGGCATCGCCACGCAAATGTATCTCGGTGACTTCAACGACACCCTGCCCGGCCCGTGCGGCCTCGTCATCAGCAAGCGGTTTTATTTTACCGACCGCAACGTTGGCGGCGGCAACAGCCCGGGGCCGGTGGAACTGCTCGGCTATCTCGCGCCGTATCTGGCGATTCCCATTCCAAAAGTGAACTCTGGCAGTTACAGCACCGGCGAGGTGGCGATCTGCGCGTCCTTCAACAAGGCCACGCTCGGCACGAATGTCTTCAGCTATGCCATCAATCAGGCGCTGACCAATTCCCCCACGTCCGTCCTCCTGTATCCGTTCGGGCAATGGGATTCCAGCACTGCGCCCATTTCGCAGAAGGTAGCGCCGTCGCGGCTGAACGCGGTGCAGCGCCCGTCCGAGGCGTGGATGGCGATGGACTTGGACCTGACCGTGGCCAGCCTCGCCGGCTACGGTCTGCCCGCCAAGCCGGTCCATGGCACCTCCCGCTGGAACCGGCTTTATCTCGATGGCCGCGCCCAAGGCGTGAACAGCCGGAATGATTTATGAACCCGACAAAAATTCCTGGTGCCGCGCGCACGTGGGCCTTCACGTTGATCGAACTGCTGGTGGTCATTGCCATCATCGCGATCCTCGCGGCGATGCTGCTGCCCGCGCTGGCGGCGGCCAAGGCCAAGGCGTATCAGATCAACTGCACCAGCAACCTCAAGCAGATCGGCATGGCCGTGCAGATGTATGTGAATGACAACGACGACAAGCTGCCCGGCCCGTGCTGGACGGGAATGTTTTTCACCTACCGCGACAGCACCGGCGTCGCGGGCGATCCCAAACGTTATGACGGTTCGCTCGCCGCGTATCTGACCGCGTATCTCGCCTACCCGTCCCCAAAGCCGCTACTGCTGAACACGGCGATCGTGGCGATTTGTCCGGCGCAAAAACTCAAGCTGCCGAACGCCGTGCCGAATCCGCCGCTGTTTGTGCCGGTCAGTTATTTTTCCCAGAAATTCGTCACCAATGACCCGCCGGCCGGCAACAGCATGGTCTTTTATCCGTTTGGCCGTCCGGAAAGAGACCCCGATCTTGATGCGTTCCGGAATCCTGCCCGCACCTATGAGACACCACAGAAGCTGCTGGCCATCCGGCGGACATCGGATTCCTGGGTGATGACGGACTGCGATCAGACCTTGTTGAAATCCAATCTCGTGTCTGGGGCCACTTACTTTGGCTATGTCCCGGAATTTCCCGTCCATTCGGGCAAATCGCCGGCGCGGCGGAATTATCTCTTTTATGACTGGAGTGTGCACAGCGTCGCCACCCCATATTAGGCCGGCGGAGGGACGGGAAAATCTTTCCCCCCGAAACAGGCTATGGCCGGAAATGACTCCGCAGACTAGCATTTCGCCGTAAGCAATTTGGCCTGTAGAAATAAAATACAAACCGAACGGTCCACTGATGAAATTAAAAAGCAACCGCCGCCGCCCCGCCTCCAAGCCGGCCGGATTCACCCTGATTGAACTGCTGGTGGTCATCGCCATCATCGCCATCCTCGCGGCGATGCTGCTGCCGGCGTTGTCGAAGGCCAAAGCGCGGGCAGTAACGACGGCGTGTTTGAGCAACGTGAAGCAGTTGGAGTTGTGCTTCATCATGTTTGCGGGCGACAACAACGATGCGGTTGTCAACAATGAATCAAACGGCAATGACGCCTGTGGGCCAAACGCATGGATTACTGCGGGCTTTGGACCATCAGGCGGCTACACTGGGAATGCGCGCACCGACGCTAAGGATTTGTCCATCAAAGCCGGGCTGCTCTATGACTTTAACAAAAGCACCAAAATTTACATCTGTCCCGCTGACAAGACCCCGATCAACGTGCTATATGCTCCAGCCGGATCCACGCGCGCTCGCAGCTATTCCATTCCGACCAGCATGAATTGGGCGAATGGCATTCCGCCGGTTCTGACGGATAAAACGGCCATGGCCAGTTTCAAAAAGTTTTCCGCAATGCACGATCCCAGTCCGGTGAACGCGGCGGTTTTTATGGAGGAGGCTGCGAACAGCATTGACAACAATGTCATCGGCATCAATGCCGGGCCGGCGATCGGCAATCAATACTGGGGCGTTCCCAGCAGCCGTCACAGTAATGGCGGGCTGATTGGTTTTGCCGACGGCCACGCCGAATGGCATCAATGGCATCAATGGGTCATTGCCGCCAATGCAAAATCCGACGATGGCGCAGGGCCAATTGGTATTTCAATCAACTCTGCCTCCGGCGGTGCCAGCGACAAAGACTACATGTATCTGACAACGCTGGTGCCTCAAGTCCCATGAATTTTTATCGCGTCATCAGCCAACAATGAGTTGAAACCCTGACGCATCCCGCCGCTGGCCAACCCCTGGCGCGGGAGTCATTTTTTTGTATGCCTGAAATTACCCGCAGAAAATTCATCGGCCAGTCGGCGCTCGCCGCGCTCGCCGCCGGAACTTTCACCGCCCCGTTCATCCGCACCGCGCGGGCGGACGAGCCGGGCGCGAACGACAAGATCCGCCTCGGCCTCATCGGCTGCGGCGGCATGGGCCAGGGCGACCTGAAATGTTTTTTCGGCAACCCGGAAATTGACTGCGCCGTCCTCTGCGACGTGGACGACGCCCAGCTCGCCAAGGGCATTGAAATCTGCGCCGACCACAACCGCAAAAAGCCGGACACGGTGAAAGATTTCCGCCGCGTCCTGGACCGCAAAGATGTGGATGTGGTGCTCATCGCCACGCCGGATCACTGGCACGCGCTGCCGATGGTGCAGGCGGCGCAGGCGGGCAAGGACATTTACGTCGAGAAGCCGCTGGCGAAGACGATTGATGAGGGCCGCGCGATGCTGGAAGCCGCCAAGAAATACAACCGCGTCGTGCAGATGGGTTCGCAATGGCGCAGCGCGCCGCACATCATCGAGGCGGCGGAAATTATTCGTTCAGGAAAACTCGGCAAGGTCAGCCTCGCGCGCGCGTGGGCTTTTCTGGACTGGCTGCCGAGCATCGGCCACGTCGCCAACGGCCCGATCCCGGCGGGCGTGGACTACGAAATGTGGCTCGGCCCCGCGCCGAAACACGCGTTCAACCCGAACCGTTTTCATTTCAACTTCCGCTGGTTCTGGGATTACGCCGGCGGCCTGATGACCGACTGGGGCGTGCATCTGCTCAACATGGCCTCGATGGGTTTGCCGCCGGAAAATCCGAAATCCGTCAGCGCGTGCGGCGGAAAATTTATTTTCGACGACGATTCCGAAACGCCCGATTCGCTTGTGACCGTCTATGAATTTCCAAGCTGCCAGTTGATCTGGGAGCATCGCGCTGGAATCAACAACGGCTTGAACAGCCGTTCGTGGGGCATCGAATGGCACGGCACGGAAGGCAACATCATTTTGAATGACGCCGGTTTTGAACTGGTCACCGAGCCGAAGAAGGCGAACATTCCGTCGCAAAAAAGAAAGACCGAGGGCGACCCGCGCGCGGCGCATGTCCGCAATTTTCTCGACTGCTGCAAGTCGCGCCAGCAGCCGGCGCTCAACCTCGAGGTCGGCCACCGCGTCTCCACGCTGGCGCATCTTGGCAACATCGCGTATCGCACCGGCCACAAGATTGTCTGGGACAGCGTCGCGGAAAAAGTTGTCGGCGACCACGAGGCGGACAAGCTCGTCAGCGTGAAATACCGCAAGCCGTGGCATCTGCCGGGGATGCGGCGCGGGTGAAATTTCAGATGAAAAACATCCAACAACCAACATCGAACACCCAACATCCAAAAAGCGTTGATCCGGGAATCACTGGTTGTTCGATGTTGGATGTTGGTTGTTGGATGTTTCCAAAATAAAAATTCTCTGCCAGCCTTTACAAAATGAAAACCACCAACCAACTCCCACGTCGTCAGTTTCTCCAGCTCTCCGCGCTCGGCCTCGCCGGGGCCTCGCTTGGCCTCGCCGGTTGCGCCACCAGTAAATCTGGCCGCGTGTTGAAAAAGAAAATCCCCGTCGGCCTCGAACTGTATTCCGTGCGCAACGAGTGCAAGGCGGATTTCCACGGCACCATCGCGCAGGTCGCGAAGATCGGTTACACGGGCGTGGAGTTCGCCGGCTACTGGGGGCTTTCCGCCAAGGAAGTCCGCAAGATGATTGATGACAATGGCCTCGTCACCTGCGGCACGCATACGCAATTCACCGATCTCCAGCCGGACAAAATTGACGCGACGATCGAGTTCAACCAGATCATCGGCAACAGATTTATCATCTGCCCTTACATGACCGGCACGACGCGCGCGGAATGGCTGGCGCACGCGAAGATGTTCAACGACCTCGCCGACAAGCTCGCGCCGCTCGGCCTCTTCACCGGCTACCACGCGCACAAGCACGACTTTGAACTCATCGAGGGTGAGCCGGCGTGGGACATTTTTTTCATGAACACGAAAAAGGAAGTCATCTGCCAGCTCGACACGAGCAACTGCCGCGACGGCGGACAAGACCCCGTGGTGATTTTGAACAAGTATCCCGGTCGCGTCCGCAGCATCCACATCAAGCCCAACGGCGGCGGCCCCGAGGCCATCATCGGCGAGGACAAGATCAACTGGGATGGCGTGTTCGAATTCTGCGAACATCGCGGCAACACCGAGTGGTATGTCGTCGAGCATGAAACCAGCAAGACACCGATCGCCACGGTGGCGCGGATGTTCGACAAGCTCAAGGAACTCGGCAAGGTGTGAATCGTAGTGGGACAGGCGTCTCGCCTGTCCAGCTCATGAAAACAATTTCCGCGAGCAAAAACAACTGGACAGGCAGGATGCCTGTCGCACTACGTGTCGCCTGACGCTGCGCTCGGCGACGGTATTGGCCGCAACGCGACCATTGCCGCCTCAAGAAAAACTTTTGAACATGGTCGCAAATCCCAGTCAATCCAGCCGCGCGCTGGCCCTCGACGCGCTGCGCGGGCTGGCCATTCTGGCGATGCTGCTCTCCGGCCAGCTCCCGTTCGACAGCCACGCGCTGCCAAGCTGGATGTATCACGCGCAGGAACCGCCCCCGGCCTTCCAGTGGACCGGCACCCTGCCCGGCATCTCGTGGGTGGACTTGGTGTTCCCGTTTTTCCTGTTCGCGATGGGCGCGGCCTTTCCGCTCGCGTTGTCGAAGCGAATGGAAAATAAAACCGCGCCGGGGAAACTGTTTCTGTTCGTGGCCGAGCGTGGATTCCTGCTCGGCTTCTTCGCGCTGTTCGTGCAGGCCATCCGGCCTTACACGATGAACCATCATCCAACGACCGCGACATGGCTGCTGGCGCTGCTCGGTTTTTTCATCTTCTTCCCGATTCTCACGCGCCTGCCCGAAGCCTGGCCGCGCGCGGTGAAAATTTCCATCCGCACGACTGGCTGGCTCGCGGCGGTCTTATTCTGCGCGTTCACCGTTTATCCCGACGGCTCCGGTTTCAGAATCACACGCAGCGACATCATCATCATCGTGCTGACAAACATGGTCGTCTTCGGCTCGCTGGTCTGGATGTTCACGCGCGAAAATCTTTTGCTCCGCCTCGGCGTGCTGGGAATTGTTTTCGCCGTCCGCCTCTCAAACCTGCCGACGCCGACCGACGGCTGGGTGCGTGACCTGTGGATGGCCACCGAACATTGCCCGTGGACTTCGTGGCTTTTCAGGCTCTACTATCTGCAATACCTCTGCATCGTCATCCCCGGCACCATCGCCGGCGATTTGATTTTGCAATGGACGCGCCGCGCCGCACCGGCAGAAAACCTCATCGCCAAACGAAGCTGGCCGTTCGCCCAATACGTTTCCGTTTTGCTGACGGTTTCCGTGCTGGTGCTCGTGGTGCTCATCGGTTTGAAGGTGCGCTGGCTGATGGAGACAACGCTGCTTGCGTTCGCACTCTGCTTCATCGGCTGGATGCTGCTGCAAAAACCATTGAACGACACCGAACGGCTTTACCATAAACTTTTCAACTGGTCGGTTTACTGGCTCGTGCTCGGCCTCGTCTTCGAGCCGTGGGAAGGCGGCATCAAAAAGGATCACCCGACGTTGAGCTACTACTTCGTCACGTCCGGCCTGGCAATTTGCACGCTCATCGGCTTCTCGATTCTGATTGATGTGTTCCGCCAGAAACGCTGGCTGCGGCTGCTGATTGACAACGGCCAGAATCCGATGATCGCCTACGCGGGCATCAACAACTTCATCACCCCCGTCCTCGCGCTCGTCGGCGCGGATCAACTGCTCTCTAATTTTGCGACAACACCGTGGCGCGGATTTTGGAAAGGCGTTATCGTGACCCTGCTCATGGCCGTCACCGTGAGTTTTATGACGCGGAAGAAAATTTTCTGGCGCACCTGAATGGAATCATGCTTGTGAACATCAAAACAGCCATCACTCCATTGCGAATCTTGAAGGTCGTAGCACGGGCGAAAGCGGCGGTGAACCGCCGCAGTCCAGACGCTTCGCGCCGTTCACGGGCCGTCCATTCGTCGCGAAGCGTCTGGACTGCGGTCGCTTTAGCACCGCTTTTATTCACGCGCATCAATAGGCTGCGATTGGGAATCATCCGGAGCGAATTATGACTTTGAAAAACTTCTCGTCTAAATTGGATCGCCGCGCCTTTCTCAAAAGCGTCGGCCTGGCTGCGCCAATGATTCTGGCCGCGCCCGCACTGGTCACGGGCTGCGCCACGCAGAAATCCACCACACCCCCTTCGCAAAAACGCGCCATGGAATTTTCCGCCGACCTTGTCATCATCGGCGGCGGACTCGGCGGCTGCGCGGCGGCGCTCGCGGCGGCGCGCAACGGACTCAACGTCATCATCACGGAGGAGACGGACTGGATTGGCGGACAGATCACGCAGCAGGCCGTGCCGCCGGACGAGAACCGGTGGATTGAAACCATCGGCGCTTCGGCCAGCTATCAGAAATTTCGCACCGGCATCCGCGACTATTATTTCCGCAATTATCCGCTCACGGAAAAGGCCCGCGCCAACCAGAAATTCAATCCCGGCAACTCCTGGGTCTCGGCCATCGGCGGCGAGCCGCGCGTGGCGCTGGCCACGCTTTACGAGATGCTCGCGCCGTTTCGCGGCAACGGACAGATCAAAATCCTGTTGCGGCACAAGGCCATTTCCGCCACGACGAATGGCGACCGCGTGGAGGCCGTGACCGTTTTGGATTTGGAAACCGGTCACGCAAAAGTTTTGTCCGCGCCGTTTTATGCCGACGCCACGGAGCAAGGCGATTTGCTGCCGCTCACGAAAACGGAATACGCCGTCGGTGCGGAGGCGAAGTCCGAGACTGGCGAGGCGCACGCGAAGGAAATCGCCGAGCCGGATAATTTGCAGGGCTTCACGATGTGCTTCGCGATGGATTATGTCGCGGGCGAAGACCACACGACGGACAAGCCGCGCGATTATGATTACTGGCGCAATTTCACTTTCAGCACGAGCGCGCAGAAAAATTATCACGTCCTGAACTTCGACGAGAACGCGTCCAAAAAAATCGGCTTTGATCCGGAGGCGCGCAAAGGTTTCTTTACCTACCGCCGCATCGCCGACCGCGACAATTTCAAACCGGGATTTTATCGCGGCGACGTGACCATCGTGAACTGGCCGCAGAATGATTATTCCTTCGGCCGGATTTGCGACGTGAGCGAGGCCGAGGCGAAGCGGCACCTCGAAGCCGCCAAGCAGATGAGCCTTTCACTTTTTTACTGGCTGCAAACCGAAGTGCCGCGTCCCGATGGCGGCGCGGGCTGGAAGGGTTTGCGTTTGCGCCCGGACATTGTCGGCTCGGCGGACGGGCTGGCCAAGCATCCCTACATCCGGGAAGGCCGGCGCATCAAGGCGGAGTTCACCGTCCTGGAGCAGCACGTCACCACGGCGGCGCGGATGGCGGAAACCGGTTTGAAAAAAGAAGAAGTGCGTGCGGTGCAGTTTGCGGATTCGGTCGGCATCGGGCATTACGCGATGGACCTGCACATCACAACGCGCGGAGATCATGCGGACTTCGGCGGCACGCTGCCGTTTCAGATTCCGCTCGGCGCGCTGATTCCGCGCCGCGTGGAAAACCTGCTGCCCGCGTGCAAAAACCTCGGCGTGACGCATCTGACGAATGGCTGCTACCGCCTGCATCCGGTGGAATGGAACATCGGCGAGGCGGCGGGTTCGCTGGCGGCGTTCTGTGTTGCGCAGAAAAAAATGCCGCGCGAAGTGGGGAAGAAACCGGAACTGCTGGCCGATTTCCAGAAGCTCCTGCGCAACGACGGCGTGCGGCTCGAATGGCCGAAAGATTTGGTGATGAAATGAAAACCACCGGCGACATCCGCGCTGGCCTCCTTCTCCCCTCCGAGGGGAGAAGGATTGAGGATGAGGGGTGGAAAGGTTCGTTGGTCGTCCGGGTTGAAAATGAAAATCCAACCACGCTTCCACCCCTCACCCCGGCCCTCTCCCCTCCGAGGGGAGAGGGAGAAACGCGCGGCGCGTCTTTGGCTGGCAATGGCTCGCAACATTTACAGCAACCAGAAAATGTCCAACGGCGGTCCCCTCTCCCCGGGGGAGAGGGTCAGGTTGAGAATTCGCCGAAACCCGTTGCGCGCTTTGAACCCTTGAACCGACGCAGCGACCGGCGCGCTCAAACAGCGGCGCTGAAGCCGCCCGCAGTCCAGACGCTGCGCGACAACTGGACGCCACCACGGCGCGCGAAGCGTCTGGACTGCGGACGATTTATCGCCGCTTTGGGAACCGAGGTTGATGGGGAGGGCGGGCGTGAAACAAAAAAGTCTGGAGGATCCAGCACCTGCAACAACGAACTTCACCTCTCCCCGGCCCTCTCCCCTCCATCCGACCCGCCGTGCTCGCGCACGAGCGCGGCAGGTGGAGCGGAGAGGGAGAAACGTTCCCAGCGCGTTTGCAAAATCACGCCAACCGTTTTGAGTTTGTCGTCGAGAACGAGGACGAGGAGGGTTGCCCAGTGGCTATCGCTGCTCATGATGATAATTCTTTTTCCGGCAAAAGCTGCGCCCGTCACCGTGGACGCCGACATCTGCGTTTATGGCGGCACGTCCGGCGGGATGGCGGCGGCGGTGGCGGCGGCGCGGCTGGGAAAAAATGTCGCGCTCGTCTCGCTCAACAATCATCTCGGCGGCATGAGTGCGAGCGGACTGGGCGTCACGGACATCGGGCCGGGAAATGATTACACCTATCTCGGCGGCATCTCGCGGGAATTTTATTCGCGCGTCGGCGCGGCCTACGGCTCGGCGAACCCTGTCATCTGGTTCGAGCCGCACGTCGCGGAAAATGTTTTCTGGCAGATGACCACCAACGCGGGCGTTTCCGTTTTCACGAATCAATTGCTCGCCTCCGCGACGCTGGTGAGCAACCGCATCGTGCAAATCACCATGCAGGACGGCTCGGTTTTTCGTGCGAAAGAATTTATTGATACAACCTACGAGGGCGATTTGATGGCGGCGGCGGGCGTGACGTTCACCTGGGGACGCGAAGGCACGAACGCTTACAACGAATCGCTGGCCGGCATCCGCGCGGCGGGCGGCACTTACAATTACGATCCGTATGTCGTCGCCGGAAATTCCGGGAGCGGCCTGCTGCCGCTCGTGAACACGAATACCGTCGGCATTGTGGGCAATGGCGACCAGCGGTTGCAGTCGTATAACTTTCGCCTCTGCCTCACGCAAAACGCCACGAACAAAATCGCCATCGCCGCGCCGACGAATTATTCCGAGGCGGGCTACGAACTGGTGCGCCGCTACATCGCCGCGCGCGTGGCGGCCAGCGCCTCCACCGCGTTGAACCAGTTGATTGACGTGCAGACAATCATCCCGAACGGCAAGACGGACATCAACGCGAACGGCGAAGTCTCCACGGATTACGTCGGCTACAATTACACCTGGGCGACGAACACCTACGCCGGGCGCGAGGTCATCCGCAAGGCGCATGAAAATTACATTCGCGGGCTGCTTTATTTTTACGCGACCAGCACGAATGTTCCCGCGAGCCTGACCAATGAAACGTCGTTGTGGGGCTTGGCGAAGGATGAGTTCACCGACACCGGCGGCTGGCCGTGGCAAATCTATGTGCGCGAGGCGCGGCGCATGGTGAGCGATTATGTGATGACGCAGTCGAACGCCGAGTCGCGCGTCACCGCGCCTGACGGGATTTGTCTCGCGCGTTACAACATTGATTCGCACGGCGTGCAGCGTGTGGCGAGCGGCGGATTTTCGCGCTGGGAAGGCAGCATCGGCGGCACGCCGCCGTTTCCGTATCCCATCAGCTATCGCTCCATCATTCCGCGCACGAACGAATGCCAGAATGTTTTCAGCACCTTCGCGTTGTCGGCCAGCCACGTTGCGTTCGCGTCGTGCCGGATGGAACCGGTGTTCATGATGACGAGCCACGCGGCGGGCGTGGCGGCAGCGTTCGCGATGGATGACAACGTGGCGGTGCAGAATTTGAATTACACCAAACTTTCCGCGCAGCTCCGCGCCGACGGACAACTGCTTTCCTGGGCGGCGGCGACGTCCGCGACGAACGGAATTATTTTGGACCAGGACACAATTCCGGGAACGACGAATTCCGGCGGCTGGACTCCGGGCGCGAACGCGGGCGGTTGGAACGGAAATTATCTGCTCGACGGCATCGGCGTGAACAAGCCGCTGAAGTGGCTGCGCTACATTCCGGCGCTGCCGACGAACGGCACTTACGAAGTCTATGCGTGGTGGGTGGAGTCCAGCAACCGCGCAACGAATTCTGTTTTCGACATCATCCACGCAGCGGGAACGAACCGCATCTTCGTGAACCAGCGCGTCGCCAGCGGCGGCTGGTTCAAATTGATGACGACGAATTTTAACGTCGGACAAAGCCACGGCGTCATCATCCGCAACGACGGCACGGCGACGAACAATTACGTCGTGGCGGACGGCATCCGCTTTCTCGGCATCGGCGGCGCGGCGTTGCTGCCGCCGCCCACGATTGAAATTGTGGCGAGTGACGCGGCGGGCGGCGAGTTCGGCACGAACGCGGCGCGCTTCGCCATCGTCCGCAGCGGCGACACCAACCCGGCCGTCACAGTGAATTATTCGGTGAGCGGAACGGCGGTGCCGGGTGCGGACTACGCCGCCCTGCCCGGCTCCGTCACGCTGCCCGCCGGCGTGATGGCGACGAACATTTTCATTTCACCTCTGGGAAATAATCTGACGACGAATCAGGTCACCGTGACCGCAAATTTGATTTCGTCCGTGAATTATTTGTTCACCACGCTGACCAACGCCACGGTGATCATCGCCGACCGGCCGGTGAACGTCTGGCTGCGCGCGAATTTTACGGCGGCGGAATTGACCAATGCCGTCGTCAGCGCCGACCCCGCCGACCCCGACCATGACCGCCAGCCGAACCTGATGGAATACGCGCTGGGCCTTTCCCCGAAAACAGCGGATGCGAATCCATTTTCACCGGCGGTGAGCAACGGAATTTTTACCGTGAGCTATCCGCTTTCAAAATCAGCGGTGGATGTCGCGCTGACGCCGGAATGGTCCACCAACCTGGTGGCGTGGCTGGCGGGGACAAATTATTATCAAGTCGTGAACGTGGCCGACCAGGTGACGAACCAAATCATCACCCTCCGCGCGACCACGCCGGCGACCAACGGATTTTTCCGGTTTCGGGTGATGCGAAAGTGAGGCGGCGGAGTGCGCCCGTCCCCGGGTGCAGCAAGGTGCTTCATTCATGTCGTGGAAAATTTCCCGCTGGCCGGTTTCTATCACACTGCTGCGCCCGGGACGGGCGCACTCCGCCAAAGTTCACCGAACCAAAATCGGATGCTGCACCGAATCACCTGTGAAGTTGGAAACCTTGAGCGACGTCACCGCCTCCGCTGAAACCGAATTCCGAAATGATTCCGGGCTGTTGGCCGACCACGTCACCGCGCAGTTTTCCAAATCCACCTTGTCCACAAACCGCAGACTGAAGCCATCCGTGTCGTGTGTTTCGATGGGCGAGAGAACTTTTGTGGGGCGGTTGTCGAGAACTCCGCCGGCGTATTTCGTCCAGCGGTCCAATTTTACAGCGACATTCTTCAGCCGCACATTTTCGATGCGGCTGGTCGCGGAACCGTTGATGCGGATGCTGTTTTCCGCGCGACCAGAAACATTTTCCACGGTGATGTCGTGCAGCCTGCCAATTTTTCCGCCGGGATTTCTTTGATGGGCCGTGAAGGAAATCGCCTCACCCCTGCCCCACCACGGGTCGCTGTGATATCGTGAAACAAATTGGATGTCGCGGAACGTGACGTTGTAAACATCGCCTTCATCGCGCAACTGGATGCACAGGCCGCGGCTGCTCTGAAGAATTTTGCAGCGCTCAAACAAAATATCATGGATGTCGCTGGTCGTCTCCGTGCCGATCTTCAGCCCGGCGTCCTGCGTGCGGATGACGCAGTCGTGGACATGGATGTTCGCACACGCGCCAAAATCATTTGTCTGCCGCGTGGCTTTGATGACGATGGCGTCGTCGCCGCAGGTAAGATGGCAGTTTTTGATTTCCACGTTGCGGCAATGATCAGGATCAATGCCGTCGTCGTTCGGCACGTCGAGGCGGTTGTCCACGGTGACGTTGTCCACCAAAACATTTTCGCAGCCGAGCATGTGCAAGCCCCAGAACGGCGCGTCGCCAAAGGTGATGTCGCGCACGACGAGATTCGTGCATCCGGTCAGCACAAACATTTTCGGGCGCCACTCCTTGAACAGCCACCATTCATTCGGCGCGTCGTAGCCGGTCATGAACGAGAGCGAACGCCCGGTGATTTTTCCGTGGCCGCTGATCTTAAGATTTGGCGCGTTGGAGGCGGTGATGACGCCGTCGGTCGCGTAATCACTTTGGTTCGTGCTGATGAGCAGCTCGCCCTCGAGGTGAAAGTCAATGCCGCCCTTCAAATCCAAGGTGGCGATGAGGAACGTGTGCCGGCGTGGAATCAAAACCGTCCCGCCCTGCTCCGCCGCCGCGTCAATGGCGCGCTGAATCGCCGCCGTGTCGAGCGTCGCGCCGTCGCCCTTCGCGCCGAAGTCGAGGACGTTGAAAGTTTTGGCCGCTGCGAAAGTCTGGCTGGAAGCCAGGCCCAGCGAAACCAGCAACCATACGGCGAGGAGGCGGAAGTTTTTCATGCGTTGTTTTAATTGTAGGTGACGACGTGAGGAGTCTCCATTTAATTTGAGCCTCGTCACCTCGGCTCCTACATTCAAAATTCATTTCACCGCCACATCCCAGACTTTCGCGCGGCGCGATTTGCCCGCCGGGCCTTCGACGTTCAACACCACGACGTAGTGATCAGGCTTTTTGTAGGTGTGGGTTGGATTTTGTTCCGTGGAAGTTTCACCGTCGCCGAAATCCCAGTGCCACGACTTGACTTCACCAATGGACAAATCCTTGAACGCGACGAGCCGCCGCTCCATATCCACGACTTGAAACGACCACTGCGCGTCAATCGCCTTGCGGAACGGCGGCTCCAGCGGCATGAGCTTGAACGCGCAAAGCTGGTCGGCCTGGCCATACATCGTGTGATGGCGCGAGAGATTCCAGAAGCCGTTGTTTGTGCCGCCGGAATTCACATCGTCATAATCAATCAGCGCAAAGGACAGCCCGATGGTTTTGTTTTCCATCAGCACGGATTCCACTGCGCGCTGCGGCCCTTCCGCGCCGGCGTAATCGAACGGCGTGATCCAAAATTCCAGGACGTAATGCCCGGACTCGCCCGGCTTGAATGAAAATATTTGCGCCGCATTCGCGTAAGGCAGTTCCTTGAGCCACCGCGCCGGCCCCCATGCCATGCACCAGTCCTTGCCTTCGTGCGGCGTGAAGATGTGATAGTTCTGCGCGTGGGTGCCTTGCAGCGTGAAATACGTTTCCCATTGTCCGATGACTGGCTTGGCGGGAGAAAATTTTTCAATCAGCGGCCCGCCGGACAAATCACCGTCCACGACGACCTCGAACGTGTCGTTGTGCAGACCCGGCTCGGAAAAATCCCAGCAGTCGTCGTCCGCCTCGTAGAGAAAATACAGCCGGTTCAAACCTTTTACCCAGCCGGCCTTCACGCGAATTTTCGGCGTGGACGCGTCGGACAACTGATGCCTGCCATTGTCATCCACCAGTTGGTCGCTGCCGATGACGTAGCTTTCCGGCACGATGTCCCAATCGTTCGTCTGGCCGTCCACCGTCGGAATTTTGTCCGCCGGAAACTGGAAAACTTTGAAGACGTCGTTCGTGCGGTCGAGGGCGCGGGCGACGGGACAGTTCAAAAAAACGCAGCCGCCCACGAAAGCCAGCAGCACCGCGCGGAGAAAAATTTGGTTCACGCCCAAATTGCCCCATGTTTACGGAGCAGAGTCAATTCTGGAATTTCTCTGGTGGAACGCCGAGCACCGACTCGGCCAGTGGCAATTCGTTCCCAAACGAGCCGGGACGGTGCCCGGCGTTCCGGCCAGACAGCCGGAAGTTCCCAAAGTTTTTTCTAATAACTTTCCATCTCGCGTGTCCTATGCTTTGATGCCGTCACAAATTCCATGAAAATAATCCCCGTTCTCATCGCCTCGTTCACGGTTTCGCTGGTGGCCTATGCCGAACCCGCGCTCACCATCTACAACCAGAACTTCGCCGTCGTGCGCGATTCCGTGCCGCTCGACTTGAAAGCCGGCGCGAACTCCGTGCGTTACGCGGGTGCGACCGCGCAGGTGGAGCCGGACTCCGTGATTCTCCGCGACCCGGCGGGCAAACATTCCCTGCAAATTCTTGAACAGAATTACCGCAACGACCCGGTCTCACAGGAATTGCTCTTGTCGCTATTCGAGGGCAAGACAATTGATTTTCTATGGGAGCGCATGAAGGACAACACCATGACGGGCCACATCATCCCCGGCAAAATTGTCCGCAGCGGCTATGTTCCCGGCGGCGGCAACGAGCAGCCCATCATTGAGGTGGACGGCAAGCTGCGATTTTCCCTGCCCGGCCAGCCGCTGTTCCCCGACCTCGGCAGCGACACGATTCTCAAGCCCGCCTTCAACTGGCTGCTGCAATCCGACAAGCCCGGCAAGTTCGACGCCGAAGTCGGCTACGTCACCGGCGGTTTTGACTGGAGCGCCAGCTACAATCTCGTCTCGCCGGAAAAAGGCGACCTGGTGGATCTCGTCGGCTGGATCACGATGAACAACCAGAGCGGAAAAACTTTTGAGAACGCAAAGATCAAATTGCTGGCGGGCGACGTGAATAAAATTCAGCCAATGCAGGCTTGGGGTGGAGCCATGAAAGCCAGGGCCATGAGGGAAATGGCAGTGCCTGCTGGTGCCATGCCGGCTGTCTCCGAAAAAGCCTTCGACGAATTTCACCTCTACTCCATCGCGCGCCCGACCACGCTGCATGACCGTGAAACGAAGCAGGTTGAATTTGTCCACGCCGAAAAAATGTTCGCGCCGACAATCTATGTTTATGACGGCGCGGTGGGCTATCAATTCTACGGCTTGAATTACGACCAGGGCTACGGCCAGTCCGACAACAAAAAAATCATCGTCCAGCGCGAGTTCAAGAACGCCGAGACGAACCAGCTCGGCATCGCGCTCCCGGCGGGCAAGCTGCGCTTCTACCGCCGCGATGACGACGGCCAGTTGCAGTTCGTGGGCGAGAACACCATTGACCACACGCCGCGCAACGAAACCGTCCGCGTGACCACCGGCAATTCCTTCGACCTCGTCGGCGAGCGCAAGCAGACGAATTTCCGCGTGGACACCGCCGACAAGTGGATTGACGAGACGTTTGAGATCAAGCTCCGCAACCGCAAGAAGACTGACGCCGTGGAAATCCGCGTGGTCGAACATCTCTACCGCTGGAGCAACTGGGAAATCACCAAGAAGTCTGACGATTTTGTGAAGAAGGATTCGCAGAACATCGAGTTCAATATCTCCGTCAAGCCCGACGAAGAAAAAACGGTGACTTACACGGTGCATTATTCGTGGTGAACCCGGAGCGCCGGCTTCCAGCCGGCGTGTTTCAGAAAAACACACATCAGCTCGCCGACAAGATGCCGGCGCTCCCGGCAGATTTTCAGTCCGTGGAAACTGCTTGTCATTTTTCTGGCGTGGACGTATTTCCTGAACTATTCCATCCAATGACTGACCACTTGAACCACCTATGAAAAAGCTGATCGCCCTCATTTTGTTCGCTGCCGCGCTCCCGGTCTATGCCGAACCCGCGCTCACCATTTACAACCAGAATTTCGCCGTCGTGCGCGACACGGTGCCACTGAACCTGAAAGCCGGCGTGAACTCTGTGCGCTACGCCGACGCGACCGCGCAGGTCGAGCCGGACTCCGTGATCCTGCGCGACCCGGCGGGCAAACATTCGCTGCAAATCCTCGAACAGAATTACCGCAACGATCCGATAAGCGAACCGCTGTTGCTGTCCCTGTTCGAGGGCAAGACCATTGATTTTGTGCGCGAGCGCATGAAGGACAACACGATGGTGCGTGAAATTATTCCCGGGAAAATTGTGCGCAGCGGTTACGTTCCCGGCGGCGGCAAGGAGCAACCCATCATCGAGGTGAATGGCAAACTGCAATTTTCCCTCCCCGCTAGTCCCACGTTTCCTGACCTCGGCAGCGACACGATTCTTAAGCCCGCTTTCAACTGGCTGCTGCAATCCGACAAGCCAGGTGCGTTCGACGCCGAAGTCGGTTACGTCACCGGCGGGTTCGACTGGAGCGCGAGCTACAATCTCGTCTCGCCGGAAAAAGGCGACCTGGTGGATCTCGTCGGCTGGATCACGATGAACAATCAAAGCGGAAAAACTTTCGAGAACGCCAAAATTAAACTGCTGGCTGGCGATGTGAATAAAATCCAGCCGCAAAACATGCCGATGGGGCGCATGAGACTGGCGAAAGCTGCCATGGCTTATGAAATGGCCGCAGCCCCCCCGGCCGTCACCGAAAAAGCTTTCGACGAATTTCATCTTTACTCCATCGCGCGCGCAACGACCCTGCACGACCGCGAGACCAAACAGGTTGAATTTGTCCACGCCGAAAAAATGTATGCGCCGACGATTTATGTTTATGACGGCGCGGTGGGCTATCAATTCTACGGTTTGAATTACGACCAGGGCTACGGCCAGAGCGACAACAAGAAGATCATCGTCCAGCGTGAGTTCAAGAATGCCGAGACGAACCAGCTCGGCATCGCGCTGCCGGCGGGCAAGCTGCGTTTCTATCGCCGCGATGACGACGGCCAGTTGCAATTCGTCGGCGAGAACACCATTGACCACACGCCGCGCAACGAGACCGTCCGCGTGACCACCGGCAATTCCTTCGACCTCGTCGGCGAACGCAAGCAGACCAATTTCCGCGTGGACACGGGCGACAAGTGGATTGATGAAACCTTCGAGATCAAGCTTCGCAACCGCAAGAAGACCGACGCCGTGGAAATCCGCGTCGTCGAGCATCTCTACCGCTGGAGCAACTGGAAAGTCACCGCCAAGTCCGATGAGTTCGCGAAAAAAGATTCACAGACCATCGAGTTCCGCATCCCCGTCAAGCCCGACGAAGAAAAGACCGTGACCTACACGGTGCATTATTCGTGGTGAGCAAAGCCATTCGGAGGCGTTGGCCAGCTTGCTTACGGGGAAAAATCGGATGCGACGTGATCCGGTAAAATCATTGAATGACTTTGGCGCGATAGAAGCGCATCGGAAATTGCGCTGTCTGCGGATCGGCAAAATTCAAGGTGCCGTTGAATGGAGTATTGGTGAACAGTGGAGTCCAATTGAACAAATTGGTCGAGACTTCGATGAGGCAACTCGAACCGGTCTGGCCGACGAAAGCAAATTGAAAATTCCCGTTGGTGATGGAGGCGCTTTGGAAGGCCGTCACGGGCACGACCTGCAAAACGAGCGAGCCAGGGTTGTAAGTGAGCTGCCATTGCGACGTAATCGGCAGCGGCGGAAATTGTGTCACCGCAAACTGGCCGGTGCGTGAACCGTGCGTTGCGATGGTGAAGGATTGGCCGTTGGTGGGGATGAAGCTGTTGGTCAGCGTCACCTTCAAGGTGCCGTCGAGCGGCAGGTTGCCGCTGGTCGCCAGCCGCGTGAATTCCGTGCCGGGCGTCAGGCCGCCGAGAACCAAATCCAGTTCCGACGAAGTTGAGGCCGACGCATAGTTGCCGTCAAAGGTGACGGTGCCGGACCGCACTTCGATCACCCCGCTGTTGGCAAAGGTGTAATTCAAACTGGTGCTGCCCGTGCCGCCGGTCTTGCGGAGTCTAGCCCCCGGAGCATTGTTCAGGAACGATGGATTATAATCGTAGCTGAACACCGGACCGTCGGTGGTGAGGTTGAATATACCGCCGGAAAGGTTGTTGAAGGTGGCCCGATCGGCCGGGTTGCCGCCATAATTATAAATCACGCCCGGCCCGGCCCAGTTGATGGTGCCACGGTTGTTCAAGATCGCTCCGGACGCGAGGTCTTTTCGCGCCGCGCCGCTGATGCGGAGCGAACTGCCCGGGGCGATTTCCAAATTGCCGGCGAGCGTGCCAGCAGTCCAGTCCATGCCCGCGCTGCCGCCGTAGGCCGCCGCGCCGCTGGCAGTCAGCGTGCCCGCCTCCAAACGGAGACTGGCCGTGCCTGACACCGGGGCTTTGATGGCGGACGTGCCCAGCAGCCGCACGGCCCCGGTGCCAGCAAGCGTCGTGCCCGTGTCCAAAGTGCAATAGCCATCAAACAAAATCGCCCCGCTGTCCACGCGCACCTCACCCGAGTTGAACAGGGTGAAGTTGTTGAACGCGGTCGCATTGGTGCCGCCCGATTTTAAGAGTTGCGCGCCCGGCAGATTGTAGAACAACGACTCGTTGTAGTCGTGGGCAAACACTTGGCCGTCGGTGGTGAGGTTGAACACCCCGCCGGCTTGATTGTTGATCGTGGCGCGATCGGCCGGGCTACCGCCATAATTATAAATCACGCCCGGCCCGGCCCAGTTGATGGTGCCACGGTTGTTCAAGATCGCTCCCGACCCCAGGGTCTTGGTGGCCGGTCCACTGAAATTCAACCCACTGGCTGGTGCCAGCGTCAGCACGCCGCCGACTGCGCCGCCGATCCAGTCGAATTCGCCGGTGCCGGAATAGGTGGCGTTCGTGATGCCGGTCAGCAGGCCGGCTTCCAGACGCAGATTGCCGGTGCAATTCAAGGTGCCAGACAAGGTCGTGCTTCCCGCCAGCCGGACGGTGCCGACGCCGGTGACCCGCGCGTTCGGCTTGAATGCGAGCTGGTAATCGAACAACAAGCCGCCAATGTCAGCGCTAATCTCCCCGGAAGAATCAAATAAAAAATGGTTGATGCTCGTGGCATTTGTCCCGGCCGATTTGACGAAGCGTGCACCAGGCAAATTATTGATGGTGGATGGGTTGTAGTCGTTATGAAAAACCTGCCCATCGGCGGCGACAGCGAACAGTCCGTTGCTCTGGTTGTTGATAGTCGCCGTATCGCTCACCGCACCGCCGTAATTGTAGATTTGTCCCGGTCCGAACCAGACAATCGTGCCTTGATTATTCAAGACGGCTCCGCCGCCCAAAGTCTTGAGGCCGGTGTTGGTGACGACGATGGATCCGCCCGTGGCATTGGTGAGATTGCCTCCGATTACGCCACCCGACCAGGTGCAGACAAAATTGCCCGCCTCCGTGCCGTTGCCGGCGAGCGTGCCGGTAAGAAGATCCAAGGCCAGTGATTGAGCTGGCAGCCCCATATTCAAAGTGCCGCCAAGCAGCAGCGTGGCTCCATCAATCTGCACATGTCCGTTCCCGGTAAAGCGGGTGCCATTGGTCAGCGAATGTGTGCCGCCGGTGAACCGCAGCAGCGCCGCCCCGCTGGCACTGAAGCCGCCGCTGGAATTGCCGCCGCCGGACAGGGCCAGCGTGCCGTTCGCGCAACTCGCCACGCCGGCATTGTTGAACAGCCAGCTACACGTCGTGACGCCGCCGCCATCCAATTTGGCAAAGGTGGCATTGCTCGCGATGTTTATCGTAGAGGGATTGTAATCATAGCTGAACACGGCGTTGCTGGTGACGGTAAAGCTGGCCGCCGAAAGGTTGTTGATGGTGGCGTGGTCGGCGGGGTCGCCGCCGTAATTGTAAATGGAACCAGAACCGCTCCAGGTTACGTTGCCACTGTTATTAAGAATGGAGCGGGCGTTCATGGTTTTTTGAGCACCACCACTAATTTTGAACGCGGCTCCCGGGGCGATGCCAACCGTGCCGCTCATTGCGCCGCCCGCCCAATTGAATGAGCCGCCGTTGGTGGTCCCCAACGTGCCACTGCTGGGGATATCTCCGAGCAATGTTCCAGCAGTCATTGTCACACTTGATCCAGCAATCGTTGTGAGGTTGCTCAGCGTGGTCAGTCCACTGCTGATCAAGAACTGTGCCGGGCCAGTGAACGTGCCACCACCACCGAGGTTCAGAACGTCATTGAATTCCAGCGTGCCAGTCGTGGCACTGATTTCGCCGATGTTGTTAAGGATGAAATTATTAATCAACGTGGTGCCGGCCCCGGCGTCCTTGCGGAACTGCGCCCCCGCCTGATTGTTGAACCAGGAAGAATTATAGTCGTGGGCAAATACCTGGCCATCCGTGAGCATTGAAAAAACGCCCCCGTTGAGATTGTTGAAGGTCGCCCGATCGGCCGGGTTGTTGCCATAATTATAAATCACTCCGGGCCCGGCCCAGGTCGTCAGGCCGTGATTGTTCAAGACAGCTCCGGCCGCGAGGTCTTTTCGCGCCGCCCCGCTGATGCGGAGCGAACTGCCCGAGGCGATTTCCAAATTGCCGGCGAGCGTGCCAGCAGTCCAGTCCATGCCCGCGCTGCCGCCATAGGCCGCCGAGCCGCTGGCAGTCAGCGTGCCCGCCTCCAAGCGGAGATTCGCGGTGCCCGACACCGGGGCTTTGATGGCCGACGCGCCCAGCAGCCGCACGAGCCCGGCGCCAGTAAGCGTCGTGCCCGTGTCCAAAGTGCAATAGCCATCAAACAAAATCGCCCCGCTGTCCACGCGCACCTCTCCCGTGTTGAAAAGGGCGAAGTTGTTGAACGCGGTCGCATTGGTGCCACCCGACTTTAAGAGCTGCGCCCCCGGCAAATTGTAAAAGAACGATTCGTTGTAGTCGTGGGTAAATACCTGGCCATCGGTCGTCAGGTTGAACACCCCGCCAGCTTGATTGTTGATCGTGGCGCGATCGGCCGGGTTGTTGCCATAATTATAAATCAAGCCCGGCCCCGCCCAGTTGATGGTGCCACGGTTGTTCAAGATCGCGCCGGCCCCCAAGGTCTTGGTGCCCGATCCATTGAGATTGAAAATAGCCCCCGCCGAGATTGTGCAAATACCGGCAAACGTGCCGCCGCTCCAGACGTTCGTTCCAAGGTTCGTCAGGGTTAACGCCCCGCCATTGATCTGTCCTCCGGAAAAATTGAGTTTCTGAATGAGCATCCCTGACATGGTTAGAGTGCCGCCACTCATATCCAGTCCGTAAATCTGGACCACCCCCAGGGCACCAGGGATCACCGGCGAATAGCCGTTGATGACGACCCGGACATCCGGATAAGGCACTCTGCCCACATCCCAGTTGTCCGGGCTGTCCCAATTCATGTTGGGTGTCACAGTGAACTGGCTGCCGTAGTTGAAGACATAGACCGGGTGATAATCAACCGTCACAACAGAATCCACCTGCTGCTGATTGCCCGCCGCGTCGCGAGCAATGGCAATGAAATGATAACCGCCATTGCCGAGCGAACTGCCGGGCACGGGCAGCGTGCCGGTGCTTTGCCAGGATTGGGTTCCGGAATTGTAGGTGTTGCTGATATAGCCGTTCGTCACATTGCCCCAGCCGGAACCGGTCCAGTAAAGATTGTCGCTGTTGCGGCGGATAAACAGCGAGACCGCAAGGTTGTTGCCGGGATTGTCGCTGGCGGTGCCTTGAAACCAGTTGCCAGACAATTGGTTCGTGATCGTGCTGCCGTTTGGCGGGAAGGTGATCGCGACGTTGGGCGGCGAGGTGTCAATGGTGAAGCTGGTGGAGGTAACTCCCGATTGCGCGACGGAGGTGTTGCCAGCGTTGTCCTTTGCGAAGGCGCTGACGAAATAGGTTCCCTGCACCTGATTCCCGCCGGTTGGAACACTTGTGAAAGTCCACGCATCATTAACGACAGACGCGGTGAGGGCGATGGATGGATCGGTTGATAATGTGTTCGTCCAATAAGTGCCGCTCCAGAAATTTCCGTTGTTATACAGCGTGAAATGAATCTGGTTGCCCTGCAAACCGCTGCCGCCATCATAGGCGGTGCCGCTGATGTTCGAGAACAACATCAATATGCTGTTGTTCGCCGGTGAAATCACCGCAAGCACCGGCGCGTTGGTGTCCGACGGCGTGACGAACGATTCGCCGACCCCCGTCGTCGTGCTGTTGGCTGGCGACGAGGCGAAGTAACCCATGCCGCGCTTGGCGAAGGATGCCCAGAGCAAATCTTGATTGGCGCCGCCGTTGTCCACCCGGTCGGCCTGCAAAATGGCATCGCGCGCCTGGAGGAAAAGCGGATTGGCCGGCGAGAGCTTCATCCCGTCAATGACCAGTTGCAGCATCATCTGATTGCCCGCCGCGTTTCCGTATTTGTGGCAGAAGCGCGCGCGCGCCTCCCAAAGCGTCACGCACCAGACTTCGCCCATGTTGTGAACTTCGTTGGCCTTCGCGGGATTGAAACCAAACACCGGGCTGATCGGCACGCCGGCATGGGCGCTGATCTGGTTCGTGTCAATGTCCTTGTAGGTCAGCGGACTGATGTTCGTGTTGACGGAGCAGGGATAGCGGCGCAGGCCGAAGTAATAATTGCCTGTCAGCCCGCCGTATTGGTATCCCACGTAAGCAAACATCCCGTAACTGGCGTCGGGATCATTGGTCGGATTGCTCAACAACGACAGCGCGCAAAAATCGCTCCACCCTTCGCCCATGCCCGACGGTTGCAGGGCGCTGATGCCAACGCCGCCGCCGACCAGCCGCGAACTGACACCGTGCGTGTATTCATGCAGCAGCATCGTGGCATCCACGTCATCGTCGCGATTCGGGCTGGGGCCGTTGAAAATATACATTTGCATCCGCGGCGAACTGCCGTCCGTCGGCGTGGAGAAGTTCGCGTTGTTGCGCGTCGTGTTGGTCGCCGCCAGCATATAACTGTCCTGTCCGTCGGCCTGAACCGGATCGCCGCCAAGGCCACCGCGACCGAAGTTATTGGCCTGGAAATTACCCGCCGCCTCGGTGAAACCGTATGCGTAAAATTTGTCGTGCGCCCAGTTGTTCCAGTAAAACAGCGAGACCACGGCCACGGCCCAGTTGTTGGAGGGCGGCTGCGCGAGGTCAATCGCATAACTGAAAACCCGGTTGGGCGAACCGGCCGGCGACGAGCCGGCATCAGCAATGTTGTCGTTGTTCCAGTCCAGATGCGCGTCCACGTTGTTGCCGACGGTCGTGTTGCCACCGTCATTGATCCACCCGGCGGGCGAGGCGTTCGTGTCGAGCGCGGAAAAGGTCACCAGCGTTCGCGGCACAAGTGGCGGTTGATAGGATGAAACGGAACCCAGCGCGGGCGACAGTGGCGAAGGACTTTCGCCGGTCCAAACATTCATCGTCAGGTCGGACAGATTCTCGGTGAGACATTGCCGCACCCACACTTCGCCCGTCTGCGCATCCACGACGACCCGATACAACTCGCCGCGCGCCCGGCTTTCCACATTGATGTCCCAGCACAACTGGACGGTGGCCGAATCCAGCGGCAGCCAGGTGAGCCGGGCGCTGGTGTTGTTCAAAATGGGAAAACCGCGAAAGTGTTGGAATTTTTCGTTGCCTTGCGGTGCGTCCTGCGTCGTCACCAGATTGGTGGTCAGGACCTCGCCAAGGTTTTCCGCCGCCAGCACAATCGCGCGATGAACCGGGACCGGCGGATTGGTTTGCAGCGAGGAGCGATTCGAGATTTTGCCCAGCGCCGTTTGCAGA
>JAYVCM010000235.1:0-2546 GCA_043749955.1 Limisphaerales bacterium
CCGCGAGTTCTGCTTTTACATTCGCGCGGACAAGGCTGTCCGCGCTCCGACCTTACGCCGCTTCCGTCAGTGCCTTCCCACCATTCACCAAAAACAAAACCGCCATGCGGACGGCGAGGCCGTTCGTCACTTGTTCCAAAATCACCGAGCGTCCGCAGTCGGCGCATTGTCTTGGGCTGGCGTTCGCGCCGGTGCTGGCTTGCACTTAAAGCAAATCTGGCGTAGAAAATAGCCATGAGTGTGACCGGAAAAATCGTCAATGGCTCGGTCGTCCTGCCTGCCGGAACCAAACTTCCGGAGGGGGCGGAAGTCCGGATCGAAACCTTCGCCACCGATGACCCGTTCATCGCGGCGGTGGAACGGCTGGCCAAGCCGCGCCCGCATTTGCCGAAGGATTACGCCCTGAATCACGGCCACTATCTGCGTGGCGAACCCAAGCAATGACGACCGTCTTTGCCGATACGTTTTACTTTCTCGCCCTGCTGGATTCCCGCGAGAACCGTCACCTGCCAGCCGTCGCCGTTTCGCGCAATCCCCAGTTCCAAATTCTTACGACCGAATGGGTGCTGGCCGAGTTTGGCGATGCCTACTGCCATCTGAAGGATCGCGCCGATTTCGTGTCGCTCTACCGGACGCTCCTCAATCATCCCCGGGTAAAAATTGTGCCTGCGGACACCGGACTGTTTCAGCGGGGCGTGGATTTTTTCGAGCAGCGGCCGGACAAGGAGTGGTCGTTGACGGACTGCCTGTCGTTTGTGGTCATGCGCGACGAAGGGGTTGCCGAAGCTCTGACGGGCGACAAACATTTCGAGCAGGCCGGTTTTCACGCACTGTTGAAATAGTTTTTTCGACAGGCAAATAGCGGCTTGAATCAACCCGCCGTTTCCGCAATCGCTTTCCCACCGTTCACCAAAAATAAAACCGCCATGCGGACGGCGAGGCCGTTCGTCACTTGTTCCAAAATCACCGAGCGGCCGCAGTCGGCGATCTCGCTGTCAATCTCCACGCCGCGGTTGATCGGGCCGGGGTGCATGATGAGCGCGTCGGACCGGGTCTTCGCGAGCCGCGCCTGGTTGAGGCCGTAAAGCTGCGTGTATTCGCCAATGCTCGGAAACATGGTCTTGCGCTTGCGTTCGTGCTGGATGCGGAGAAGATTGCTGATGTCGGCGTCGCGGATGGCCTCGTCCACGTCGTAGGTCACGCGGCAGCCCATCTTTTCCGTGCTCAATTGGGCTATGGCCGCAACGGAGAATTTGAAACCCTTGCGACAAGAGGGTTTGACAAAACGACGACTCGTGGCCGCGTTCGTTGATTCTAGAGTTCAGTTCAACTGCGGCGGGCGCGGGGTGAACACCTTCAACGTCATCCCGTCCGCGCCGGAGCTGGCGCCGACGACCGAGAGGTAAAAATACTTCGACACCTGGTCGTAGTCCGGCAGCAGCGAGAAATCCAGCCATTCGCGGAATTCCGGCGGGAACATTTTCATGGTGGCGTCGGAACCGCTGGCGTTTTTCAAAAGCTTGAACGAAGTCCGCATCACATCGCGCTGGTTTTGGTAGCTGAACAGCCCGCCGCCCATGCCGCCCACGCGCGCCGCCGCCGCCACGAGGCCGGGTGTTTCGCGCAGCGGCTTCACCTTGTCGTCCGCGCTGCGGAGAAATTCCTCGATGATGCCCGCGTTGGCGCTGAACGCCAGGTAGCCGCCGCTGGCACTCACCAGCAACGGCGGGGTCGCCACCGCGGCGCCGCCGGGCGCGCGCTGCTGCCGCATCGCCATCGAATAAATCTTGTGGCCGCGATACTCGCGCGGCGGCTCGGAACCCTGCGGCGCCACCAGCGCCGCCACCGCTTTCACCGCCTGGATCATCTGGTCCGCGTTCGCGGTCGCCACCAGCGTCAGCGACGGCGGGCTGGACAACGCCGCGAGCGAGTCGCCCACGGGCGGCTTCTCGTAGGTGATGATGTCGTCGCCGAGGTTGCCAAACAGAGTGTTGCGGAGGTCGAAGCTCGGATCTTTCTGCTGGGCGTTCACGTTGACCATGTCAATCGCGGAGTTCAGCCCGGCCAGTCCCTGCGGCGAGACGGCGGCGACCATTTTTTGCAGCTCGGCCCAGGCCTGTTTTCCGTCCAGGCGGAAACGGGAAAACTTCACCGCGTCCGCCGGCACAAACGCCGGGGCGCCCGCATCTTTCCCGGGGAGCGAAAGGATTTTCAAGAGGCCGGTGCGCGCGTCCGCCGGCGCGGTGAGGTGAAAGTCCCCGGTGGACCCGTCGCGCCCCTGATGCAGCGCAAAGCTGACGGATTTCAAATTGTTCAGGCCGGTGGCGCCGAGAATTTTGGCCGCCGACATTTTTGGCATCAGGGACTGCGAATCGGCGTCCGCTGTTTCCGGCGCCTGGGCCAGCAGGTTGAACAGCAGCCGGCCGTTGAACCAGCCGTAATACGTCGGCGCGGCGCGGAACTGCGCGGCCTTGTCGCCCGCGAACGTCGCGTCGTCGGCGATGGCCGGCACCGAGCCGCCGGTCAGGTGCGCGGCAATTGGCTCG
>JAYVCM010000236.1:0-2669 GCA_043749955.1 Limisphaerales bacterium
AGCGGCGGGCATCCTGCCGGCCGTAGAGCCGGGGCGTCCCGCCCGGCGGATGAAATCGTGCGCATGGCACCAGTGGTCTGAAATTTGAAGGCGTTCCCACTGTTCGGCTGCGTTTTTCCGGGCGGCGGGACGCCAGGCCCTCTACGGCAGGCAGGATGCCCGCCGCTACAACAAGAAGTCGTTGGAAAATTTTTGCGCGTCCTTGCTGGCGGGCGTTGCTGCGGCTGGTCGAGGACGACACAGCCGCGCTCCGGAAAAATGGAAAACAAAAAACCCCGCCGGCGGAAGCCAGCGGGCCGGGGAACGGAATTTTCGCGTAGCGGCGGGCATCCTGCCAGCCGTAGAGCCGGGGCGTCCCGCCCGGCGGATAAAATCGTGCGCATGGCACCAGTGGTCTGAAATTTGAAGGCGTTCCCAATGTTCGGCTGCTTTTTTCCGGGCGGCGGGACGCCAGGCCCTCTACGGCAGGCAGGATGCCCGCCGCTACATCAAGAAGTCCTTGGAAAATTTTAGCGCGTCCTTGCTGCCGGGCGTTGCTGCGGCTGGTCGGGGACGACACAGAACTCTCCGGGAAAATATGAAAACAAAAAACGCGCAATCGCGACCAGCCGGTCAGTTTTCCGTCCAACAGTTTCACGTCGCCGGCGGGCAGTTTTTTAATCGCCCGCCAGGGCGCCCGGCGTGGTTCCGGCGCCAGCGTGAGCCGAAAATTCCTCCACCCGTTGCTGCACGGCATTGACTTTCACATTCTCAATTCATCATTCTTCCCTTGAACAATGCGCCGCAATTTTTTCATTTGTCTGCTGCTGGCCGGGATCACGCTCGGTCTTTACTGGCCGGTGCGGTCGTTTGATTTGATTTACTTCGACGATCCGCAGGTGCTGACGGGATGCCCGGAAGTGCAGGCGGGCTTGACGTGGGCGAGTGTGAAGTGGGCGCTGACCAGCGTGGTCATCGCCAACTGGCATCCGGTGACGAACCTGTCGTTTCTGGCGGTCTCACAATTTTTCGGCACGGCTCCCGGCCCGCATCATCTGGCCAACGCCGTCATCCACGCCGCGAACTCCGCCCTGCTCTTCCTGCTGCTGCGCCGGCTCACCGGCGCAACCTGGCGCAGCGCAATCGCAGCGGCGATCTTTGCGTGGCATCCGTTGCGCGTGGAATCGGTGGCGTGGATCGTGGAGCGCAAGGATGTGCTCTGCGCGTTTTTCTTTTTGTTGTCGCTGCTGGCGTATGCAAAAAGTGCGGAAGGCGGCGTGCGGAATGCGGAATGGAAAAAGTATTTTGGCGCGAGCCTGCTGGCGTTTGCGCTGGCGCTGTTGAGCAAGCCGATGGCGGTGACATTGCCGTTCGTGCTGCTATTGCTGGACGTGTGGCCGCTTAATAGAGTTGAGGGTTCCCAGTTGAGAGTTGAGAGCCGGAGGGCGGATAGTAAGCGGCAGGTGACGGGTGATAAAACTCTCCACTCTCCACTTTCCACTCTCAAACCCCTGCTATTTGAGAAATGGCCGTTCTTCGCGCTGATGATTTTGTTCTGCGTCGTGACCTATTGGGTGCAGCACGATCACGCGGCGATGATGCCGTGGGAAAAACTCGGCCTCACCCCGCGGGTGGCGAACGCCATCGCCGGCTATGTTGCGTATCTGGCGCAACTCTTCTGGCCGGTGAATCTCGCGGCGATGTATCCGTTCCCGAAAAGTTTCGACCCGGCGCAGACCGTTTTGAAAGCCGCGCTGCTGATCGCCATTTCGTTTGGCTGCCTCACGCAGCTCGCGCGCCGGCCGTGGCTCGCCGTCGGCTGGTGCTGGTATCTCGGCACCGCGCTGCCCATCATCGGCCTCGTGCAGGTCGGCTCACAATCCATGGCCGACCGCTACACTTATCTGCCGCTCATCGGCCCGGTCGTGGCACTCGTCTGGACGGCTGCGGAACTATTTTCGCGTGCGCGTGGCGGGAAATTTTTTCTGACGACGGCGGCTATTTTAATTTTATCCGCGCTCGCCATTTTATCGGCCAGGCAACTGCAATTCTGGCGCAACACCGTCAAGCTGTTTGAACACACTGTCACCGTCACACAGGAAAACGCCGCTGCATACTACATCCTTGGACTCGGTTTGGAATACACCGGCGACACGCGGCATGCCATCGTTTGCTATCGGGTGGCCAAGGCAGTCAATCCGTTGACTTTTGCGCGGCAAAACCTCGCCGACCTGCTGTATCAGCAGGGGCTTTTGGCCGCCGCTGAAAGCGAATGCCAGGGAGTGCTGGCAATGCAGCCGGACGATGTCCATGCACACATTTCTCTCGGCGAGATATTCGCCGCTCAGGGGCGCAGGGCTGAATCTTTTTTCCAACTGAATGAAGCCGTGCGGCTGAACCCCGATTCTGCTGAGGCACTCAACAACCTGGCCTGGGCGCTCGCCACCAGCCCGCGCGTTGAAGTCCGCGACGGCCCACGCGCCGTGACCCTCGCGCAACACGCCTGCGAACTGACGCGGTTTCAGAAAACCATTTACCTCGGCACGCTCGCCGCCGCGCAGGCCGAAGCGGGAAAATTTGACGAAGCGATTGTCACCGCCCAACGCGCCTGCGACCGTGCGGCGAAAAATGGGGAGCAGGATTTGTTGCAGCGCAACCAGAAACTGCTGGAACGGTATCGTCAGCATCAG
>JAYVCM010000237.1:0-4130 GCA_043749955.1 Limisphaerales bacterium
CAGCCGGGCCTGACCGTGACCTGCCCGGGCTATGTGCCGGATTTGTGCGCGCTGGCGGCCCCGTGCTTTTCCACGAATTACATTCCGGGTTCCTGCACGCAAAATTTCCCGCCCGGCTTCCTGCTCAGCGTGGGCAGTTATTCGCTCACGCTGCAGGTGCAGGATTTGTCGAGCAATGTTTTCAACTACGCGGTTCCCTTCGTGGTTCTGGCGCAGGTGCCGACCCCGAATCTCACCGTGATGTGTCCGACGAACAAAACGGTCGAGTGCGGCAGCGGCTGGAGTTTTGATGCGCCGGTCGTGCTCACGGCCTGTTGCGGCGTCAGCATCACGACGACGGACAACCTCATCAGCAACAGCGTGTGTTCGCAAGTCATCACGCGGACGTGGCAGATTCTGGACGGCTGCGGCAACCTGAAAACGTGCAGCCAGACGGTCACAACGCAGGACACCACGCCGCCGGGTTCGCAATGCGGACAGAACCTGGTGCCCAATCCCAGCTTCGAGCAGTTCACGAATTGTCCGAATTCCATTTCGATGTTTGATCTCGCGGCGCCGTGGTTCACGCCGTCGGATGCCACGACCGATTTGTATAGCCCTTGCGCCGGGGTGGCTTCGTATGTGGGCACGCCCACCAATCTCGTCGGCGTGCAAATGCCGATGAGCGGACAATGCTACGCGGGCGCGGTAGTCTGGTCGGTTTATGGGCTGAACACCAACAACACTTATCGCAACTACCGCGAGTATCTCGAAGTGCCGCTGCTCGCGACGCTCACCGGCGGACAAAAGTATCAGGTTTCATTTTATGTGAGCCGTGCGGACAAGTATCGCTACGCCATCGCCGAATTGGGCGCGTGTCTGACCAAACTCCCGCTGACCGGCTTCGGCACCTACACCAATTTCAACGTCGTGCCACAGGTGGAAAATCCCTCGACGAACATTCTCGCCTCGACGAATTCGTGGATGCTCGTGCAGGGCACGTTCACGGCCGTCGGTAATGAAAACTACCTGACGATCGGCAATTTCCGCACCGACATCGCCACGACATACGCGACGTTTCCGCCCGGGCCGGTTCCCGATTACGCATATTATTATTTTGACGATGTTTCGGTGATTGCGATCTGCGATCCGGTGACGAACAAAACCGTGCAGTGCGGCCAGCCGTGGACGTTTGACAACGTGACGCCGTTCGACAGTTGCAGCGGCAACAACGTCACCGCGACCATCACGACGACAACGAACGGTTACTGTCCGCAAGTCTTCACGCGCACCTGGTCGCTCGCCGACGCGTGCGGCAACAGCAACACGCTGACGCAGACCGTGACCATCGTGGACACCAATCCGCCCGTGCTGCTGTGCGCCGCCGGTGCGAACCTCGCGCCGAATCCGCAGTTCGAAAACTTCGCGTGGTGTCCGTTCGGCTATTCGCAACTCGCCGCCGCCGGGCCGTGGTTCTCGCCGACGATTGCGACGCCGGATTATTTGAACAGTTGCACCAGCTTCGCGCCGGTTTCCACGCCGGCAAATAATTTTGGCAGCCAGGCACCGTTCAGCGGACAAGGCTACGCCGGCGCGTTTGTTTATGCCGCAGGCGTCACCAACATTGTCGCGCCCGGCGGCTACCGTGAATACATCGAAGCGCCGTTGCTCGCGCCGCTGGTCGCGGGTGTGACCTATCAAGTTTCCTTCCGCGTGAGCCTCGCCGACAATTCCGCCTGGGCCATTTCTGAAATCGGCGCGCATTTTTCCAGCGGCGCGATTTCCACCAATTACGGCCAGGGCGTTTTGAGTTACGTGCCGCAAGTCGTGAATCCATCGGGAACTCCGCTTGCGTCCACCAATTCCTGGATGCTGGTGCAGGGAGCTTTCACGGCCGCCGGCGGCGAGGACTACATCACGCTGGGAAATTTTCTGACGGACTCAAACACGACCGCCGTAGCCGCGCTCGGCGGAACGAACTCCGCCTATTATTTTTACGACGACATTTCCGTGACCGCGCTGTGCAACGGCAGCTTCACGAACAAAACCGTTCAATGCGGCACGGCTTGGATGTTTGACGAACCGGCCGCCTTCGACACCTGCAGCGGAAATTTTCTCGCCACCTCCGACTTAAGCACGACCAGTTCGGGCGCCTGCCCGGAAGTGGTGACGCGGGTGTGGCTCATCACCGACAACTGCAACAACTCCATCACCGCCACGCAAGTCGTCACCGTGGTGGACACGCAGCCGCCGGTGCGCTTGTGTTCGGGAGTGAACCTGATTCCCAACCCCAGCTTCGAGGACCTCCGCCAATGTCCGCAAGGCACGTCGCGTCTTGAAGAGGCGTGGCCGTGGTATTCGCCGACCGATGGCAGCTCCGACTTGTTCAATCCCTGCGCGCCCGTTTTCTCGGGTTCCTCCGCGCCGACCAACATGTTCGGTTCACAAACAGCGTTCACCGGCGTCGGCTATGGCGGCGGTTTCGCTTATTTCGGCGGCGGCGCGACGACCAACTCGTATCGCGAATATCTCCAGTCACCGCTGCTCATGCCGTTGATCGCGGGGCAGGCCTACGCCGTTTCGTTCTGGGTCAACCGCGCGGACGACTATGATGCCGCCATTTCCTCGCTGGGCGCATATTTTTCCGCCGGCCCGGCCACCAATTACGGCGGGCAATCTTACATGGCAAACATTCCGCAGGTCACGAATCCGCCGGCCAACTTCATCACGTCCACGACCAGCTGGACGCAGGTTTCGGGCGTTTATGTCGCCAGTGGCGGCGAAGATCACATCACCCTCGGCAACTTCAACACCGACGCCAACACACCCTTCGTGCTGCTCGGCGCGAATCCCGCGAGCTATTATTATTACGATGAAGTTTCCGTCGTCGCGCTCTGCACCAATGTTCCCTTCAAAACCGTCGCGTGCGGCGGCACGTGGAGTTTTGATCCCGCGCCCATCGGTGTGGATCGTTGCAGCGGCAGCAACGTGACTGTGACCGTCGCCAGCACCGTCACGAACGGCGTCTGCCCCCGCGTCGCCACCCGCACCTGGCTCCTGACGGATTTGTGCGGCAATACGAACACTTGGGCCCAGGCTGTGACCTTCGTGGACATCATCCCGGCCACGCTGGATTGCAACTGCCTGCAAACTTCTGCCGCGTCGCTGCTCACGACCAATGCCTGTGCCGGCATCGTCCCCAACTTGTGCCAGTTCACCAATTGTTTCACCGGCCCCTGCGGCTTGGTCACGTGGGCGCAGACGCCTCCGGCGGGAACCATTGTCGGGCCGGGAAATCATCCCATCACGGTTGCGGTCACCGATTGCGCCGGTGGCACGTCGGTCTGCGTGCTGATGTTTCACGTGAGCGGGCCTGGTGCCGGACTTACCTTGCTTTGCGCCTCCAACAAGACCGTGCAATGCGGCATGGCCTGGGCGTTCGATCCACCCGCCGCGAGCACCACCTGCTGCAGCAACAATAATGTGACCGTGAGCGTGGTGAGCACGGTGACCACCGGGATCTGCCCGCCGGTTATCACGCGGACTTATCAGGCCGTTGACGCCTGTGGCAACACCGCCTCGTGCAGCCAGGTCGTTACGGTTCTGGACACCAATCCGCCCATTGCGACGTGTGCCGGAACCAACCTCGTGACCAATGGAAACTTTGAAAGCTACGCGCCCTGTCCCAATGCATTTGCTGAACTAAGTTTTGCCGCGCCTTGGTTCGCCCCCACCGGGGCCAGCCCCGATTATTTCAATGCCTGCGCGCCGGTCGGCTCCGGCGTTTCCGTGCCGGTGAACTCGGCTGGAGTCCAGGCGGCCTTGAGCGGACAAGGCTATGGCGGCGCGATTCTGGACACGACGGATGGCAATGATTTCACCAACTCCTACCGCGAATACATTGCCGCACCGCTGGCCGCGCCGCTGGTCGCCGGGCAGTCCTACCTCGTCTCGTTCCACGTCAATCTCGCCGACTTTTCCAGCCTGGCGATCGCGGAAATCGGCGCGCATTTTTCCGTCGGGCCGGTCACGAATTACGGAATCCAGACCTGCCTGCCGGTGGTTCCGCAAGTGGTGAATCCCCCGAACAACCTGCTCGCTTCCACCAACGCCTGGATGCCCGTGCAAGGAATCTTCACGGCCAGCGGCGG
>JAYVCM010000238.1:0-4152 GCA_043749955.1 Limisphaerales bacterium
GTGGCACAGGCATCTTGCCTGTGAGTTGCCATGGTGCCGTTCGCCGTCAGGAACACACAGGCAAGATGCCTGTGCCACTACCGCCGCGCCGCCAGTTAACCGACTCTCATCGGGACATGGTATAAAAAACATCGGCGGACTGGCATTCACACCCGGAACTTTTGCCAGCCCGCCGACTTGCCGTTCACACGAACGGAAGATCCATCACCGGTTCATTCACTGATTGCCCGGAGGCGGACCTTGCGGGCCGTCGTTGCCGGGGCCGCCTTGGCCTTCAGGGCCACCCTGACCGCCCATCGGCGGACGACCGCCCGGCGGACGCAACTCGTCCGGCGTCAGCTTGCCGTCGCCGTTCTTGTCGAGCTTCTTGAGCGAGGCGCTCGCGTTGGCGATTTCATCGGCGTCAATGGTGCCGTCGTGGTTCGTGTCCAGCACCGCGATGATGGGCGGGAGCGGACGTTTGCCGCCCATGCCCGGCCCACCGGGGCCGCCCTGCCCGCCACCGCCACCCGGCGGCGGTCCACCGGCGTCCTGGGCGTTCACCGTCAGCGCCAGCGCGCCCAGCGCCACGATCAATGTCAGTGTCATTTTCGTTTTCATATTTTGTCTTTCGTTTGGTTGGTTTACTGGGTGCAAATTTCACGCGGCACAGGCCGCTTCGATTTTCAATCCGGCGGTGATCAGGGCTTCGCGCAATGCCGCCAGCGGAAACGGCTTGTTCAGCAGCGCATTGAATCCCGCGTGCCGCGCCGCTTGCCCGGTGAAAAAACCGCTGCCCGTTGCCAGAATGATTTTCTGCGCCGGTGAAATCGCCCGCAGCCGGCGGCACAGTTCCACGCCGTCCATGCCCGGCATCTCGAAATCGGTGATGACCAGATCGTATTTTTCCGGCGCACCGGAAAACGCGGCCAGCGCATTGGACGGCGAGTGGTAACATTCGATTGCCCCGCCCGTCAGATTTTCAACCACCGCCGACATCATCAACAGGATGTCCTCATTGTCGTCCACCAGCATCCAGCGCCTGTTTTCAGTTGGAGCAAAGAATGTGTTCATATCACCTCCATTATTTTTTGAGGGCCACGCGCACCGCAAACGACACCGTCGCTTGATGACGCAAGCGGATGCGCTGTGGTTTGCGTCTGGCGTCACTTTTCATGCGGCCAATCTACCGGAAACAACCTTAAGGAATCGTTAAGCCGGAGATTTTTTTGGAAATAATTTGGGAGCAAACTTTTGTAAAACTATGGCTGGTTCTCAAACACCACACTTTGCAAAGTGTGGTATTTAAGTCAGGAGCGGACGCGAGGCTTCGCCGGACGCACCGAATCATTGGTAATCGCGCCGTGCTGATTTCGGAGTTCGGGTTCATTTCTCAAAGACACCATCTCCCATTTATTTTCCGGGCGTGAAAAAAACGGGCCGGAGAAGGTTTGATTCTCCGGCCCGTCGGCGTTGCAGAATTTCAGTTTACGAGCAGCCGAGGCTCTCGCCGCAGTTCAGGCACTTGTAGCACGCCCCGTTGCGCACGGCCACATGGCCGCAGTTGGGGCACGTCGGCGCGTCCTGCTGGTTGGTGATCATCGAGGTCAGCGTCAGCGTGCGGCGGGCGTGGCCGTTGTCCGCCTGGGCTTCGATGTGGTCCGTGTCATCGGAGATCGGCAGTTCCGGCACCGGCCGGTTTATTTTTTTTTTCATCTCCTCGATCAGGCCGGGCATGGACAGCTCGGGCTGGTTGCGCGCGCCGATGATGGTCTCGCGGTAGCCGGGGATGAACTGGAACGCCAGCCAGCGGAACACGTAGTCGGTGATGGACGAGGCGTTGCGGATCTCCGGGTTTTTGGTGAAGCCGCTCGGCTCGAAACGCTGGTGCGCGAATTTTTTCACGAGCGCCTCCACCGGCACGCCGTATTGCCACGCGAGGCTGGTCAAGGTGCCGATGCTGTCCATCAAGCCGCCAATGGTGGAGCCTTCCTTGGCCATCGTGATGAACAGTTCGCCGGGCGTGCCGTCGTCGAACAGGCCGACGGTGAGATAGCCTTCGTGGCCGGCGATGTCGAACTTGTGCGTGACGGCCGTGCGCGTGTCGGGCAGGCGGCGGCGCAGCGGCTTGCCGTGGTCGCCCTGCAACGTGATGACCTGCGCTTCGAGTTCCTTGACGCGGACGTCGAGCGCGGGCGCGGCGGCGGTTTTGTCCCCGCCTTCATTGGTTTTTTTCGTGTTGAGCGGCTGCGAACGCTTCGAGCCGTCGCGATAGATCGCCACGCATTTCAAGCCCATCTTCCACGCCTGGACGTAAGTGTCGCGGATTTCGGCGACGGTGCATTCGTTCGGCATGTTGACGGTCTTGGAAATGGCGCCGCTGATGAACGGCTGCGCGGCGCCCATCATTTTCAAGTGCGCCAGATAGCCGATGCTGCGCTTGCCTTGATGCGGTTTGAACGCGCAATCGAAGACCGGCAGATGTTCCGCCTTCAGGCCGCTGGAAATGGTCGCGCCATTTTCCTGGATGTCTTCAATCGTGTCATTCTTTTCAATGTGCGCGATGATCTTGGTGACGGTGGCGGCATCGTAGCCCAGCCGGCGCAACGCATCCGGCACGCCGCGATTGACGATCTTCAACATGCCGCCGCCCGCGAGCAATTTGTATTTCACCAGCGCGATGTCGGGTTCCACGCCGGTCGTGTCACAGTCCATCAAAAATGCAATCGTGCCGGTCGGCGCGAGCACGGTGACCTGCGCGTTGCGGTAGCCGTGCTGACGGCCTTTGGCGAGCGCGCCGTCCCAGCACTTGCGCGCCTCGGTCTTGAGATAATTAAATTCCGCGCTCGGCTGAATGGTTTCCACGGCGTCGCGGTGCAGTTGGATGACGCCGAGCATGGATTCGACATTGTCCTTCGCCACGGTCTGCTCGACACCGGCACAACGCGCATCGCGGTAGCCGGCAAACGCGCCGGTGGTCGCGGCGATCTCCGCGCTCTGCTCGTAGGAATGGCCGGTCATAATGGACGTGATGGCGCCGGCGAGCGCGCGGCCTTCGTCCGAATCATACGGCAAACCGTAGCTCATGCAGAGCGAACCAAGGTTCGCAAAACCAAGTCCGAGCGTGCGGAAGATGTGGGAATTTTCCGCGATTTCCTTCGTCGGATAGCTCGCGTTGTCCACGAGAATTTCCTGCGCGGTGATGAAAATGCGCACGGCGGCCTTGAAGCGTTCGATGTCGAACTTGTCATCGGCGCGCTTGAACTTCATCAGGTTCAAAGACGCGAGATTGCACGCGGTGTTGTTGACGAACACGTATTCGCTGCACGGGTTCGTGGAATGGATCGGTTCGGTGCCCTTGCAGGTGTGCCATTTCTGGATCGCGCCGTCGTATTGGATGCCGGGGTCGCCGCAAATGTGCGTGCCTTCGGCAATTTTATCGAGCAGCACACTGGCGCTCTTTTTCTGGAGCGGCTTGTCGCCCTTGACCGTGCGCGTCCACCATTCCTTGCCGGATAACGCCGCCTCGAAAAACTCATCGCTGGCGCGGACGGAAAGATTTTCGTTCTGATACATCACGCTGCCGTAAGCGTCGCCGTTGTAGGAACCGTCGTAGCCCTGCTCGATGAGCGCCCACGCCTTCTTTTCTTCCTTCTGCTTGGCGTCAATGAATTCCTCGATGTCGCCGTGCCAGTCGCGGAGCGTGTTCATCTTCGCCGCGCGACGCGTTTTGCCGCCGGACTTCACGACGTTGGCCACCTGGTCATAAACTTTCAGGAAGCTCATCGGGCCGCTGGGCCGGCCGCCGCCGCTCAACTTCTCGCGGCTCGAACGGATCGGCGTCAGGTCGGTGCCGGTGCCGGAACCGTATTTGAACAGCATCGCCTCGCTGTAGCAGAGGTGCATGATGGATTCCATGTCGTCCTTGACGGACTGGATGAAACAAGCGCTGCCCTGCGGATACTCATATTGCGTCGCGGCGCGCTCGGCCTCGCCGGTTTCGCGGTTGAAAAACCAGTTGCCCTTGCCGGATTTTTTGCCGACGCCGTATTCATGATGCAGCCCGACGTTGAACCACACCGGCGAATTGAATGCGCCGTATTGGTTCACGCACAGCCAGGTGAGTTCTTCAAAAAAGATTTCGCCGTCCGCCTTGCTGAAATAACCGTCCGC
>JAYVCM010000239.1:0-12455 GCA_043749955.1 Limisphaerales bacterium
GCCCAGGTCCTCGTCGCGCTCGGCTGTCCGGCGGAAAAATCCGCCGAAATGGCCGCGCAACTGGACAAGCGCGCGCGCCAGCTCGCCGCCGAAAAAAACCGCAGCTACGACGAGGCGTTGAAGCATTTGATCACGCTCATGAAACAAGGCTGGTCGGCCAAGGAAAAGGGGTTTTGAATTTTCGATTTACGATATACGATTGACGCGTCGCACGAATTTGTGCGCGTCAATCGCATATCGCAAATCCAAAATGATACAGCCCTGGAAAAAAATCCGCTCCACGCCCATCGGCGATTTCCGCATCTTCAAGCTGCGTTCCGACATCGCCATCAATCCGCGCACGGGCCAGGAACACGACTTCTACGTCATTGACAGCGTCGGCTGGGTGAACGTCATCGCCGTCACGCCCGACCACCAGCTTGTGATGGTCGAGCAATACCGCCACGGTTCCGGCACCATCGAGCTGGAGATTCCCGGCGGCATGATGGACGCGGGCGAGACCGATCCCGTGGCCACCGGCGTCCGCGAACTCCGCGAGGAGACCGGCTACGCCGGCGAAAACGCGCGACGGCTCGCCCAAGTTCACGCCAACCCCGCCATCTTCAGCAACGTCTGCCACATCGTCATCGTGGAGAACTGCCGGTTGCAGCACGGCGTGGAATTCGACCACGGCGAAGACCTCGTGACGAAGCTCGTGCCGCTGGCGGACATCCCGCAGCTTGTCGCCACCGAAAAAATCAAGCATCCGCTCGTCGTCGCCGCGCTGTATCACTTTGAGTTGTGGCAGCGGGGGATCAAGAAAACATGACGGCTCAAGACGCCGTAAAATAAACGCGTAGGAGCCGACGTGAGGAGGCTCACTTCAAAAACGGGAATTGATTTGACCCGGATTCCGAACTGGGGGCCGCTGCTGCCGCAGGGCAGGCTTACAGTCCCGCTCGGAGCGGGATTCACGGGGCTTACCAGCCCCGTGTGCGTGTGGGTTTACCGACGCTGTTCCCCGCCGTGCCCCCGGCGGCTGGTAAGCCGCCTGAACCGGCAGGCTGGTAAGCCTGCCCTACATCCTGCGGTCAAGCTCCCGGACAATCCCTTTCGGTTTTCGGGTTTAACATCCGCCCTCACCCCGGCCCTCGCCACCGAGGAGAGGGGGAAACGCCCCCCGCGTCTCTGGAAAAATCCGCAACGGGATTGGCCGGGCGGCTTGCCGAAGAAACGGAAAGCGCGCACTGGCTATTCCCTCTCCCGGGGGAGAAAGTCAGGGTGAGGGCGGACGAAAAAAACCAACTTATCCCAGGCTCCAAATCAAAAGCTCCACACAGCAGCGAACGCGGCTTGAAGTTTGGAGCTTGATCCCACATCTGCGGGACTGGTGGTTGGCGCTTTTATTTCACCAGCACTTCCGCAATCTGCACGGCATTCAGCGCCGCGCCTTTGAGCAACTGGTCGCCGCTGACCCAGAAGCACAGGCCGTTGTCCAGCGCGCAGTCCAGCCGGAGGCGGCCGACTTCGCAGTTGTATTTCTCGGAGGTGTGCAGCGGCATCGGATATTTTTTATTTTCCGGTTCGTCCACCACGTCGAGGCCGGGCGCCTTGAGCAGCACGGCGCGCGCGGCGGCCACGGTCACGGGCTTTTCAAATTCCGCGCTTACCGCGATCGAGTGCGAACGATAGACCGGCACGCGCACGCACGTCACGCTCGCGCGGAACGCGGCATGGTGCATGATCTTGCGGCCTTCGTTTTCCATCTTCATCTCCTCCTTCGTGTAACCGCTCGGCAAAAATGAATCCACATGGGGCAGCACGTTGAAGGCGATCTGGTGCGGATACACTTCCTTCGTCACCGGCTGCTTGTTGACGATCTGCTCCACCTGGCGTTCAAGCTCCTCCAACGCCTTCGCGCCCGTGCCGCTCACGGCCTGATAGCTGGAGGCAAAAATCCGTTTCACCCCGAACGCCTGGTGCAGCGGATACAACGCCATGAGCGTGATGGCCGTGGTGCAGTTCGGGTTGGCGATGATGCCCTGGTGCTGCTTCACGTCGGCGGCGTTGATCTCGGGCACGACGAGCGGGACGCTGGGGTCCTGCCGGAACACGCTGGAATTATCCACGACCACGCAGCCGGCCTTGACGGCGATGGGCGCAAATTCTTTCGAGATGCCGCCGCCCGCGCTGAACAGCGCGATGTCAATGCCCGCGAAAGAATCCTGCGTGAGTTCGGTGACCGTCACGTCCGCGCCGCGAAATTTTAATTTCTTGCCCACGGAGCGGGCGGACGCGAGCAGGGTGAGCTGGCCCACCGGAAAATTTCTTTTTTCCAGCGTCTTGATCATCTCGATGCCCACGGCGCCGGTGGCGCCGACAATTGCGACGTGCGGGTTGCGATTCATAAAAGGCCGGACACTCTAGCAAAAAAACGCCATGCGTCAATTTCGCTCTTCCGGGATTTCGCCCTTCCGGACGACGCTGAAAAATTAAAACGCGCCGGAATGACCGGCGCGTTTACAGGGGTGCCGCCAGCGCATCGCGGTCCGCAATTTCAATGCGGGGCCGTCACGGCTGGACTGGCCGCCAGGAGCAGCAGTTGGAACCACGCCGGGCGCAGGCGGACGGCGAGCAAATAAAACGTCTCCGGCGCGGCTGGTGTCTGGCCGGCGAAACCTTTCGCCAGGAATTGCTGGCCGCTGTGCACGGCCGCGCCACGGAAAGTCACCACGCCGCCCCGCAGCGCGAAACGACCGAAGCGAAGGCGCGGCGCAGAACATCAGGATGGCCCAACGCTTGCGGACAGAGACGGCGGTGACGTTGAAATGGATTGCAGCGGAGTTGCACCTGGGCAGTTGGAAACATTTGAACGGACGGCTGTATGAACAACGAACCCAATCCCGGCAAAAAAGAAATTGATGTTCCAATAGTAGGAACTGACCCCTTTCCAATAGTAGGAACTGACCCCTTTCCAATAGTAGGAACTGACCCCTTTCTGACCCCTTTCCCTGACCCCTTTCGGCTGAAGCCACGGCTCTACGGCAGGCAGGATGGCTGCCGCTACGCAGCGCGGTAGCCGGCGGCGCGGGCGACTTCGCGGAGATAGCGCAGCCCTTCGGTGGCGAGTTCATCGGGCGATTCGGCGAGCTTGCGCCAGATGCAGCAGAGGCGCGCGATGTTCGCCATGTTCGGATCAAAGGATTCCACCGTCACGCAGCCTTGATAGTTGACGGCGTGCAGCGCGCGGAAAAACTCCAGCCACGGCACCTGGCCGCGACCGGGAATGCCGCGCTGGTTTTCGCAGGCGTGAACGTAGCCCAACAATGGGCCGCAGGTTTTCACCGCGCCGCAAAAATCTTCTTCCTCACGGATCATGTGAAACGTGTCGAGATGCACGCGCACGTTCGGCCGGCCAACTTCCTGGCAGAACGCGACGGCATCCGCCGCGATGTTGATGAAGTGCGATTCGAAACGGTTGACCGGTTCGACGCAGAGATTAAAGCCGGGCGCGACGCGGGCGGCGTGTTCGGCCAGCGCACGAAAATGTTCCACCGCCCATTGCCATTCGCTGTCCGTGCGCATCTTGCCGGTGAGATAACCCCAGCCGGCGTAGGTGACACCGCCATAACCTTTCGAGCCGCACTCGGCGCTCAAATCAATGAGCCGCTTGGAATACGTGAGGGCGGCGGCGCGCACGCCGGCTTCGGGTGAGATTGGATTCGCGTGGGCCGGCAGGCCCATGCCGGTGTAGATGTCGAGGCCCAGATCGGCGGCGCGCTGCTTCACTTTCGCGGCGGGAAAAATGTCCGCCTCGAACGGAATAATTTCCAGCGCGTCGAAGCCCATCGCCCGGGCCTGGTCGAGCAGCGGCAAGTCGCGTTCGCCAAAGGTTTCGCTGAAGAGGAGGGAGTGAATGCCGAATTTCATGGTGAGTGGAATGGTTGGAGTTTGATTTTAATTTTTTCAGATTTTACGTCAGCGGACGCAGGCGCTCCAGTGATTTCGGCACATTGGAAGAAAGCGCGCTTGCGGTCGGAGCTGATGCCCCAGTTCACTGGCGGCGATTGGTAAAGGGTCGGTTCTTGGTAATGGCTACTCCTTGTTTCGGCGGCGTTCTCTCGGACGTGCCGTGCTGACGTGGGCGATTCAGGCTGATGTTAGGAAACGCGCATGCAGAATTGGTTCTAACCAATCTGGCCCGCAGTGTTGTTGGGAGCCATGGCCGCACGCGACGCATGGCCCGCGAACATTCGTAATATCCCTCAAGGTAACGCCAGCCGGTAGAACACGCTGCCGTTGGACTGATCCAGTGGAACGACCACATGATTGGTTGCGGATGATCCCGGCACGGTGACCCAGTTCGTGCCCAGCCCAACGCTCAAGCTGTTGGTCTGCGTTTCCAAACGCCCGCCCGTGACGGGCCAGAAGATGTCCAGTTGGTTGCCGTTCCTCGAGAACGCCAGGCGCAGGGCGACGAGCTTGTAAACAACCCCGCCGGTTCCATTGGCCGAGGTGTTGGTCACCAAGGCGTAAACTTCGCCCTCCGCGTCTTCGCCGAAGCCATGCACGGTCAGGCCGTTCGGCAAAATGGCCGGGCCGCCAAACTGGAACAGGGGAAATGCCTTGATCTGTCCGGTCGGCAAATCCGCGTAGAAGAGCCGGCCATCCGCCCGCACCGGCGCGGTCTTGAGGGCAAGGTCGCCGAAGATATATTTTCCGATCAACTCGGGGATCGCGGTGCCGCGATAGACGAAGCCGCCGGTGATGGAGATGCCGTCGTTGTGGTCGTATTCCAATGTGCCCAGTGGCCCGCTGATGGGATCAATCAGGCCCGCTGGAATTCCCGGGCTGCGATTTCCCGGCGGCGCGCCGATGGTGCCGGCGTTCCCGGCCGGGCCGTTCGTGCGGTTGAAAAGAAAATCGCCTTCCTTGATCGCCCAGCCAAAGTTGCCACCGAGAACGATGCGGTCAATCTCCTCGACGTTGTTCTGCCCGACGTCGGCCTGAATCAGATCACCGTTGGCGCGGTCGAAGGAAAAACGATACGGGTTGCGCAGACCGTAGGCGTAAATTTCCTTCACCTGGCCCGCGCCTTGGAACGGATTCGTGGTGGGGATCCGGTATTGGCCGTTGGCACTGACGGGATCTGGACTCGTGGGCGTCAGCGCCGGATTGAGCGGATCAAACCGCAGCATCTTTCCGAGCGGGGTGGTCAAGTTCTGCGCGTTGCCGCCCGGCTCAATGTGGCTCGCGCCGACATCGTTGGCGTTGCCGCCGTCGCCCAGCGCCAGATACAAATAACCATCCGGCCCGAAGGCAATCGTGCCGCCGTTATGATTGTTCGCGTTCTTGCCAAACGAGATGATCTCCCGGCGGGAGGCGGGAGCCACGACGTTGTCGTTGGTCGTCGAAATTTTCCACTCGTTGACGACGTTCTTGTAATTGTTGGTGGCCGCGTTGGGCGCGATGTAAGTGGGCGTCGTCGCCGGCGGGATCACTTCGCTGTTGTAAGTGTAGAGCGTGTGATAGCCGGGGCTGGCCGGGTTGTTGAAGCCGGGATGGAAGGCCAGTCCAAGAAATCCGCGCTCGTCATTGGGGCTGGCCGGGTTCAGCGGCGGCACCACGCGGCTTTGAATGTCGAGCGCCGACCCGGGCAGCAAGACTCCGTTCTGGATGAGGCGCAGCAATCCGTTTTGCTCCACGACAAACAAACGGTTGGTGTCGCCCGGCGGACTCATGGCGTAGAGGGGCGCGGCCAGGTTGGTGGCGATGGGCTGAAGGAGGATGACGGCAGTTCCGTTCGTGATGGCCGGCAGGTATCTGGCCACGATCACCCGCACGGGCGCAGAAGTCGCCGTGGCCCCGAGGTTGTCCGTGGCCACCGCCGTCAAATTATTTGTGCCCAGCGCAAAAGCGCCCGCGATGGCGGTGCCCGAGAAGCTGTATGGTCCGGTGGAAAAACTGCGCAGCAGCACGGCCCCGTTGAAGAGCTGGACGTTCGTCACGCTGCCGTCCGAATCGCTGGCGGAAGTCTGGACGGTGATCGTGTCGGTGTTGCCGAACGTGGCGTTGTTCACCGGGTTCGTGATGGTCACGCTGGGCGGCACGTTCGCGGCGCTGACCGTCACATTCACGACGGCGGACGTGGTGGCGAGACCGAGGTTGTCGCGGGCCACCGCCGTGAGCACGTGGCTGCCGGCGGCAAGCGTCGTGGCAATGCTGTAGGGAGGGTTGTTGGTTCCACCAAGCAACGTGCCGCCGTCGAAGAAAGAAACATTCGTGACGCTGCCGTAGGGATCGCTCGCGCTGGCGGTGAGGGCGAGATTCGCCGGCGCGGTGAAAGCCGCGCCGTTGGTGGGCGAAGTGATGGCGACGGCGGGCGGCACATTGACCGGCGGCGGGGTGGAGCGATCGTAAGCGAAAGACCCGCCCGGGTTCGAGTGTCCATCTCCCCAGGAAGTGAACTTGATGTCAATGTAGATGTCGTCGGAAATCAGGTGCAGGACAGCGTTTTGACCAACGCTCGCTGGAGGATTGTTCGCCACCCAAGCCGCCCAGGGCGCGTAGGTGAGCGTCGCATAGTTGGCGGTTGTGCCGTAAGCCCACTCGGTGTCCGCCGGGCTTCCGGCTGCGTAGTTTGCTTCCGTCTTGGCGTTGTATATGCCCGCGTTGTTCGCGCGTGTAATCCAAACGTTCGTGGTCAGCCGATCCTGATTGACGGCTTGAGTCGGGTCGGCGAAGGCGTTTTTAGTGAAGGTGATCGGCGGGCCTGTCCAGATCGTGGCCGCCTCTGTCACCACCGGCGCCGCCAGACCGGCGAGCAGAAAGAGCAGGAGCCATCCGGTCGCGCGCACATGGCGGCCAGCTTGAAGCGGCCGGACGGTGATGAATGATTTTTCGTGCATGGAATTTTCTGATTTCATTGGCTCGAATTGGTTGATGGTTCAGTTCGGACGGACAACCGTTTTGCGCCGCGGTGGCGGACCGGATGCAAACACCCGCAACAATGGTTTCTCTAAATGCGAGCGATGAACGCCGGGAATGTTCCCGACAACTTGCCGCCCGTATTGGCCGGGAGCAAGTGTTAACCGGCGACCCCCGCCATTTCGGGCGCGTCCCGCCCGTGCGTTTCGGCCCAAGTCGGATTTCCACCATTCCTTGAGGCTCGTGAATTAGAATTAGAGTGCCGGGAGTTATGCGTGAGCGGAGCGCGGCATTCATGCCGCTTCATGGCACGAAGCCCAGGCGTGGGTGAATTTTTCAACGCCGTTCCGATGCGGATGTTGAAGCGCGTGAACGCCGCGCTCCGTCACTCCATTGCACGAGCCTCAATAGCAACGCACGGGCGGGACGCGCGTTCCACTGCCAGAAACCGCCCGCCAATTTCTCACGGGCGAAAAATTCAATCTCCGGTCTTGGGAAACGGCGGCGGTTCCGTGGGCAGGACGCTTCGGTCCTTGTGCCAGTGATGCCGGGTGAGGGCCGTGACCGTGCCGAATCCAAAGAGCAGAAAGCTGCCCAGGACCGCCAGCAAACCAACCGGCATCGCCCGGAGGCCGTCTGCGGTGGCGCCGGCAGGGCCGGAAATAACAACCAACGTCGCAGCGACGGGCACGCTGAAGTGATCCCACTTTCCGCGCAGGATTTGCGTGGCGAAATAAATTCCCAAGACCAGCGCGCCCGGAATGCACGGCATCCAAAACTTGCCCGCGTCGAAATACATCCAGACGAACGATTGCAGCACCCAGATCAAACCCACCATCGCCCGGACGATGTTTGCGCCCGGATGCGCCGCATCATTCCAGCGCAGGCTGTGCAGCAGCAGGAAGACGAGGCCGCTTTGAAACGCCCAGTGAATGGCGTTGGCGTGATGGCCGAACTGGACGGCGACGGCGGAGCCAAGGAGGATGGCGCCAAGCATGGCCAGCTTGGGATTCCGCAGCAGCGCGGCCATTAAAATCAAATAGGCCATCAAACCAGCCGCCACGCAGCCCGCGCGGGTTATTCCCGGCGTGGCCGCTTGCATCCACGCCCCGGGCAATCCCGCGAACAGCATCAGCGCGGAAGCGAACAGCAGATGCCGCGCAAGCTGATGGCGACGGTTCACGCAGCAGATGGCGCCATAGGCCGCGAGGTTCAGCGCCGCGAGGATGAGAAAAGTTTTTTGTCCGCCCGGCGACGTGGCGAGCAGCGGAACCAGGACGGGCGGAAAGGTCAGCGCAGATTTCAACCGGTCCGCCCCCACGGTGGCGTTGCCGGAAAATCGCAGCCAGCCAGTCCACGCGAGAACCCACACCGCCGGAGCGAGCAATTCGCCGCGCAAATTAAATTCATAAACGTAATCCAGTCCGTAGAGATGCACGCCGGTGACCGCGATCCAGAGCGTGAACAAACCCGCCGGAAGCCAGCGGTGCTGTGGCAGAAAATTTCCCGCCGCTCTTGCGTGCGGCAGAAAATTTGCCAGCGCCAGCACCGCCGGCAAAATCAGCAGCCAGGTGCATTCGTTCATGACGTAGGCCGGGCCGGAATCTATGTGGACGCCGATCTTGGTTTCGCCGAAATGCCGGTAGAGGAGCGGCAGCGCCACATTCAACGCGAGCAGGATGAAACCGGGGACCAGCAGCCGGCCCGGCAGATTGAGCTGGGAGAAAAATTGTTTCAAGCTGCCAAACCGCAGCACTGCAACTGCTCCGCCGGCCAGGCTCATCTCCAGCGCCATGTGCGAATCAATCAGCGCCGCCTGGCTGATCAAAATGAACGGCACGAAGACCAGCAGGTTTTCCAGGCCGACCAGCAGCGTGGAATCATACCAGAGACAGCGACGCGCGAGAAAGATCGCGGTGAACACCAGCAGGACTTCGTAAAGCTGGACCGAGGTGAAATTGAACAGCAGGCGCGCCGACTCCACGTTGAGCAACGGCGCGTCAATGGAGACGCGGTAACAGCCGAACAGCAGCAGCGCCGCGCTCACGAGGTAAAACGGGTTGCATGCAAAAAGTTTTCGGAGCCACCAGGAAAGTGGTTTCGGCAAAATTGGCCGTGGCTGTGGCGGCTCAAGCGGAACGTCGGGGCTTGGGCAGGCGGGGTTCAGCGGCGGCAGGCTGGATGCGTCAGGTTCATTCATAAATGCCTCACAGGTTTGACCGAACATTTTTTCGACCGACAATTTTAAGTCTGCATAACACAGGCCAAATTATTTTGCGCTGAATGCCCAATGAAACGAAGCGTTGCAAAAATGGCGAAGTTTTTTGGCGCGTGAGTTTCACGCCAAACGCGTGAAGCTCACGCTGCGGGCCAAACTAATTTTGCTCAGGAGCGCGGCTGTGTCCCGCACGGCGGGATCAGCCGCAGCAGCTACGCAATGCCACGCACTTTGGAATGATTTCACGCGGCTCTATGTTTGGATGTGCTGCGGCTGGTCTCCGCGACACAGCCGCGCTCCGCATGGAACTGTGCGCGGATGCGTCCCATGCCGGCCCGCAGCGAATTTTGACTTGGCCGGAAATTTTTCCTAACCTGTGTGCATGAAAATTGTCCGCCACACCGACAAAGATTTTTCCGCCAGGATTCGCGCCGCCACTTCCGACTCCAGCTTGTTCGACTCCGAGATCGAGCAGCGCACCAAGGCGATTCTGCACGACGTGTTTATTCGCGGCGACGACGCGGTGCTGGACTTCACGGAAAAATTCGACGGCGCAAAACTATCCGCCGATCAGCTCGCTGTGACGCAGGCAGAATTCATGGCCGCGTCGCTCAAGGCGGATGAGTCGCTGCGTGCCGCGGTGGCGGAAGCAGAGGGGAATATCGCCGGCTTCGCCAAAAAATCTTTGCGTAAAAACTGGCAGGCGAAAAATTCCCACGGCGCCAGTGTTGGTGAAAAGTTTGACCCGTTCACACGCGTCGGCATCTACATTCCCGGCGGCACCGCGCCGCTCGTCTCCACGGCGTTGATGACCATCACGCTCGCCAAAGTCGCGGGCTGCCAGGAAATCGTGGTGACCACGCCGTGTGGCAGGGACGGCTCCATCAATCCGGCAATTTTGTTCGCGGCGCGCGCGGCGGGGGCGACGGAGATTTACCGCGTCGGCGGCGCGCAGGCGATTGCGGCGCTGGCTTACGGCACCAAGACGATCCGTCGCGTGCAGAAAATTTTTGGTCCCGGCAACGCCTACGTCAGCATGGCCAAGCGGCTGCTCGTCGGGCGCGTGGCGATTGATTTGCTCGCTGGCCCGAGCGATTTGCTTGTCATCGCCGACGACACGGCGAATCCGAAGTTCGCCGCCGCCGACATGCTCGCACAGGCCGAGCACGGTTCCGGCCACGAACGCGTCTGGCTCGTGACGACCTCCGCAAAAGTTCTCAAGGTCGTTGAGAAAGAAATTTCCAAACAGTTGCCCAAGCTGCCGCGCCGCGAATTCATCCAACGCGTTCTTGAACGTAACGTCTGGCTGATTCAAGTGGCCAGCGTCGCTGACGCCGTGACGCTGGCGAACCAGCTCGCGCCGGAGCATTGCGAAGTCATCACGCGCGACGCGCGGCGCGTGAGCGGGGGCATTGTGACGGCGGGCGCGATTTTTCTGGGCAACTGGTCGCCGACGGTGCTGGGCGATTACGTCGCCGGGCCGAGCCACGTGCTGCCGACCGACGGCGCGGGTGCGTCATTTGCCGGCCTGACGGTGGACCAATTCCAGCGCCGCACGAGCGTGGTGGAATACCACCGCGCGTCGCTGAAGAAGGCGCTGAAGACGGTGAAAAAATTCGCAGAACTCGAAGGCCTCGGCGCGCATGGAAAAAGTGCTGCGATGCGGTTTTGATGAACGGCGTAGCGATGATACCAACCGACACAAAAGCGGCCATAGAACAATTCTGGTCTTGGGTTCGAGAACACAAGGCTGAACTTGATTCACTCGTTGACACATCCGATCCGCTTTGGGATATCAGCTTGAGCAAGCTGCAAGCGATAAACAAAGGATTATGGTTTGAACTTTCTTCACCTGACGGAAACGAAAGAGAATTTATTATCACGGCAGAGAGTCGAAGCGAATTGTTTCCAATCGTTGAAAACATTGTTACTTGCGCCCCGAAGCTGAACGGCTGGCGATTTATTTCACTCAAACCGCCGAGAGGCTTTGCGTTCAAAACGAAGTATGAAGGAATCCCGCTTGATCCGAATTTCATGTCTTTCTTGCCTCTTGAAAAATCGGGCGCTCCGAAAATGCTTGGCCTTCGAATTGGTGTGCCATCGTTTGCTGAATCAAAGCGAACGCCAATTACAACTGGCGTGACGATTATTCTTGAAACTGCACTTGGTGAGCGCGCCTTCGCGATGGACATCCAACATGTAGAAGTATGCTCGATGCCGGAAAAGACTGAAGCGGAAGGTTATTTTCCACTACCCAATCTGCCTGACTATATTGCTTGGCGAAAACGAAAGGCCGAGTGAAGTAGCGGCGCTTTGACGAAAGAGAGATTAAATTTGATCCGCCAGCCAGTTCACAAATTGCACGCCTTTGTGCCCGGCGAGCAGCCGCGCATATCTGCCATGCGCGATTTTTTGTAGTGTTTCGCTTCAAGGATTGGTTTAGTAGAGCATCCATTCATTCACCGGTCATGCGCCACGGCTTAATCCGGAAGACATTTAATTATGAAGACACGTTTGAAATCCGTCGCGATCATCGCGACGCTGCTGGCTGCCGGCTCGCTGTCCGCCGCCGACAACATCGGCCAGTTGCAACGCCGCTTTGACCAGCCGCCCGACGACGCGCGAATCATGGTGCGCTGGTGGTGGTTCGGCACGGCAGTGACCAAGCCGCAGCTCGAACGCGAAATGAATTTCATGAAGGCCGGCGGCTTCGGCGGCTTTGAAGTGCAGCAGACTTATCCGCTCCAGTTGGATGGCGAACTGCCGGGGGTCAAGAATCTCAAACTGCTGTCGCCAGAACATCTGGAAGCACTGCGGTTCACGGCGGAAAAAGCGAAGGAGCTGGGCTTGCGGATGGACCTGACGCTCGGCAGCGGCTGGCCTTACGGTGGGCCGCAGTTTTCCCGCAGCGAAGCGGTCGGCGCACTGCACGCTTCCGCGCCCATCACCGTGGCGGCCGGACAGACGAGTGTTGCGTTGCCAGCGAGCGGCGGACGTGGCGGCGGAGACGATGGTGAAATTGTGGCGGCACTGCTCGGCCCGGTGACGAATGCGCCCGCAGGCGGCAGCGCTTACCTGCCGCTGGAGATTCGTGACAAGACGGCGTTGCTGCCGTCCGATTTGCACGGTGCGACGCAGGTGACATTCTACACGATTGGCCTGCCGGGTCTGGTTTATGTGAAGCGCCCGGCGCTGGGCGGCGATGGTTACATCATTGACCATTACAGCCCGACCGTTATCAAAAAATTCATCAAGGAAATCGCCGAGCCGGCGATCAAGGCGTGCGGGCCGAATCCGCCCTACGCGATTTTCTGCGACAGCCTGGAAGTGG
>JAYVCM010000240.1:0-3314 GCA_043749955.1 Limisphaerales bacterium
CGCGCCTGGGGCGGGTGGAACGATTTGGAAGCCGGACGCGACCGCTAACGCATCACGCATCATGCATCACCGCCATGTATCGTAAAATTCTCATCGCCCTCGACAACAGCCCGGTGGACGCGAGCCTCCTGCCGCACGTCACGGAACTCGCGCTGCGTTTCGGCTCGGAAATCCTGCTGCTCCACGTCGCCGACGGTTTTGCCGCGCGGTGGTTTGACCAGATGAAACTCGCCGAGTCCGAGGAGATGAAGGCCGACCGCGAGTATCTGGAAAAAATCGCCGCCGGCCTGCGCGAAAAAAAACTGTTGGTGGAAACCAGGCTCGCGCTCGGCAATCCGCCGACCGAAATCCTGAAAGCCGCCGAGGGTGAAAACTGCGACTTGATCGCGATGGCCGGGCACGGCCACCGTTTGTTCGGCGACATTTTTCACGGCAGCACCATCACCGAAGTCCGGCACCAGACAAGCATCCCCATCCTCGTCGTGCGCGGGCAGAAGAAATAAAAGAGCGCGGACAGCCTTGTCCGCGAGTGTTGGAGTTCAGGCTTCAGCCTGTTCTTTGGCAACGGACAAGCTAAAGCTTGAACTCCAACGCGGACAAGGCTGGCCGCGCTCCAAACCTCACCTCCCCGGCACCGGCAGCGTCGAATCTTTTGTCCGCTCAACCAGGTGCAGCAAATTCCCTTCGCCGTCCTCGAAGAAGATGATGCGTCCACCGCCCGCCGCCGCGCGTTCCGCCTCGTTGAATTTCACGCCACGCTTTTCCAGTTCCGCCCTGGCTGCATCCAGCGAATCCACGCGCAGCGCGAGGTGACGGAAGCCCGCCAGCTTGTTGTTGGCCGTGTCCGGCAGCGAAGTGTCCGCCGCGTAAATCTCGAACCAGACATTGCCCAGCGAGATGAGGCACGTCGGCGGCGTCTGGCCGTTGTCAAAAACCGGCTGCGCGCCCAGCACGCGTTCATACCATGCCTTCAGAGCAGCCGGGTCTTTGGCAACGATGGCAACATGTTCAACGGATATTTTCATGGCGTTTCAAATACACCGGCAGGGGTGAATTCGCAACGCCAAATCCAGTCTGCGATTTTATGTGGGCGCAAAAGCGGCGCTAAAGCGTCCGCAGTCCAGACGCTTCGCGAATGCTGTGCGTCATCAAACCGCGCGAAGCGTTTGGACTGCGGACGCTTTAGCGCCGCTCTCAAACGTGGTTGCGGACCCGATGCCACAACACCCGTTGCCAACCGGTGCTTTGACAGTCCCTGCATCCAATGATTGTTAAAAATCGCGCCTGTCAGTTGCCCCGCACGGAAAATTTTGTATCATCACCTCACCACAATTATGAACGCAGAATCTTTTCTCCAACAACGGCTCGTGTGTGTCGCGGTCATTGACCAACCCGACGACGCCGTGCCGCTCACCGAGGCATTGATCGCGGGCGGATTGAACTGCATCGAAGTCACCTTCCGCACGGCGGGCGCGGCGGACGCCATCGCGCGCATCCGCCAGGCGCTGCCCAATGCCGTCGTCGGCGCGGGCACCCTGCTCTCGCCCGACCAGGTGAAACAGGCCGTGGACGCCGGCGCGCAATTCGGCGTCTCGCCCGGCTTGAGCGAGGCCGTCTCTCATGCCGCGCATCAAAACAAACTGCCGCTGTTCCCCGGCGTCATCACGCCCACGGAAGTCATGCACGCGCTGGAACTCGGCTGGAAACATCTGAAGTTTTTCCCGGCGGAAACTTTCGGCGGCGTGAATGTGCTCAAAGCGCTGGCCGGCCCGTTCGGCCACACGGGCGTGAAATTTATTCCGACCGGCGGCATCACCGCCGCGACGCTGCCGAATTATCTCGCGATTCCGCAGGTCGCAGCGATTGGCGGTTCGTGGATGGCCGAGCGCAAACTCGTCGCGGAAAAAGCGTGGGAAAAAATCACCGCGCTCACGGCGGCGGCGATGAAGATCATTTCCGCAGCGCAAACCAAAGGCTGATTCGCCGCCAATTTACGATATTCGATTTACGATTTACGCGTCGCTGATAGTAGGTCGCGTAAATCGTATATCGTAAATCCAAAATCAATTTCCCACCGTCACCAGCACCGGCCGGTCGCGGCGTTCGGCGAAGCGTCTGACGTAGTTCTCCCACTGGACATGGTTCGTGAAATCGCCGCTGCGATCCCAGCACGCGCCGAAATAATACGCGAACGTCTTGCCCACTTCCGCCTGGGTGACGGCGACCTGGGTGCGGATGGGCGGATAACCCTCGTGCGTCGGCTGCGGCACGTTGGCGTGCTTCACGCTGTCGGGCATGGCGGGATTGTCGTTGGTAAATTCTTTCACCGAGGCTTTTGGCAAAACAATCGCCACCGCCGTCGTGCCTTTCGGGGTGTCTTCCGGCTGCCAGTAAGTCATCCAGCCTTCAGTCAAATCGTGCGTGATGAATTCCTCGCGGTTGGTCGGACACGCGCGCTCGGCCAGCCCGACGCCGATGGTGAGCGGCGCCTTGTCCTCGCTGTGGATCGTGCTTTCCATTTTGCTCAACCAGGAGCCGGCATCAATGCTGATGCGTTTGATCTCGGAAACTTTCCGCCCATTGCCCGCGTCCCACGCGTCATAGACCAGCTCAAACACCGAGCGCACCGGGCCGGTGGTGATGACACGATTGTGCCGCCAGTTGCTCGACACATAAAGTTTCTGTCCGTCCCAGATGCCCAGCCCGCCGCAGCCCCGGCTTTTGCCCACGCGGAAATCATCCATGAAATCGCCGTTGTCCTCGTGGTAATGCTTCGTGCGATACATCGTATCAATGATGAGGCCGCGCTCGCGTTTGATCCACACGTCCGCGCCGCTGCTGATGGTGCCCTCGGCCTTGATGAGCGCCAGCCCGTAGATGCGATGCGTGATGCGGTCGCTTTCCCACGCAAAATCGTCGAAGCGTTCCGGCACGAACCGCGCAAAAGTTTTCACGATGGGCGGCGGCTCGGCGGCCAGCGCCGACGCGGGCAGGACATGAAACGTCCGCGTCTCGCCCGGCGCGAGGTCGGTCTGGAAAATCAAACTGTCCGGCGCAAAACTCGCGCCATAGGGAACGTAAACCTGCGAATCCACAATGCGCGAAGAGACGCCGTCCATGACCGCAACTTTTACCTTCTGCAACTCTTCGGGCAAAGAACTCCGGCGGTCCACCTCCACCGTTTCCGATTCCCGCCAGAACGACGCCGGGTTGGAAACTTTGACCGCAACCGTTCTGGCATTTTCAAAAACTGCCAGCCGGTAAATTTCACTGCCCGCGAGCAAGAATGCACCAACACCAAAGGGCGCGGTGGA
>JAYVCM010000241.1:0-4215 GCA_043749955.1 Limisphaerales bacterium
ACCCTGCTGGGCGTGCCCATGCTCGCGCCGTATCTCCGCGCGGTGAAGGGGCCGTCCGGCCAGTATCTTTTTGGCGGCGCGTTTCCGAACACGCCGCGCGGCAAGCCGCTCCCGCCGGAATTGTTCCAGCGGCTCGCGATCAAAAATCTCGTGTTCTACCACTGGGAAATCACGGCGGAACGCTTTCCGGGGGCGCTGCAGTTGAGCCAGCTGGGGCTGCTGATGTCGCAGCACCGGCAGGTGGACGGCAATTCCACCGCGTTCAAGTGGGTCGCAAAGATCGCGCCGACGCCCGGCAACACGGACACGGAAATTGTCCAGAGCGCGCCGGACCAGTTCACGTTCACGCGCAAGGCGCCCGGCGGCTTCACGGCGGTGGAACTGCTCGCGCTGGCGAACTGGCTGGAAGCGCCGGATTTTCCCGGCTGCAATCTGAAGCTGCCGCCGCCCTCGGAACGGCTCAAAAAACTGCGGCAGAAAAATTCCCAGGCGCCGTTCATGCCGGTGCCAAAATAATTTCATGCTCAAGCTCGGCGTCAACATTGACCACGTCGCCACGATCCGCGAGGCGCGGTATCGCGGGCTGGGCCACGGCGAACCTTGTCCCGTGCAGGCCGCGCTGGCCAGCGAGGCGGCGGGCGCGCACGGCATCACCGCCCATCTGCGCGAAGACCGGCGGCACATCCAGGATCGCGACGTGTGGGCGTTGCGCGAAAAAATCCAGACGCGGCTGAACCTCGAAATGGCGGACGCGCCGGAGATCATCGCCATCGCGCTGAAATTAAAACCGGAGATCGTCTGCCTCGTGCCGGAGCGGCGGCTGGAGGTGACGACCGAAGGCGGCCTCGACGTGGTCGCCGCCGAAAAATCCCTGACCGAGACGCGCAAAAAAATGAACGCCGCGGGCATCGAGGTGAGTTTGTTCATCGCGCCGGACGAAAATCAGATTGAAGCCAGTGCGCGGACGGGGGCACAGTTCATCGAACTGCATACGGGAAAATTTGCGGAAGAATTTTCAACCCTGGGAGCGCCGGCCTCTGGCCGGCGGGCGGTGGGGAACGAAAAACTCGACGGCGGGACGCCAGCGCTCCCGGAATTGCAGCGGCTCGTCGCCGGCGCGCGGCAGGCGCACGCGCTGGGCTTGCGCGTGAACGCCGGGCACGGACTGAACTGCGAAAATTTATCGGCGCTTTTTGTGGTGCCGCACCTGGTGGAATTGAACATCGGCCACAGCCTCGTGAGCCGCGCGGTTTTTACGGGGATGGAAAACGCCGTGCGCGAAATGCTGGCGCTGATGAAAAAGTATCGCGGCGGCTGAAGGTGCTGCCTGCATAGCGGCGGGTCTCCGGCCGGCCGTGGAGCCGGGCGTCCCGCCCGGCGGAAAAAACGCGGCCAGTGGATGGGCGCAAAAACATTCGTGCGGCCTCGGCAATGAGTGCGCGGGTTCCGGGCGGCGAGACGCCAGCCCGCTACGTCAGGCGGGACGCCTGACTCTACGGTGCGTGCCATCCCATGAATGGGTGATTTCAAACCGCTGCGGCTGCGCTAGACTTTCTTCATCGCCTGATGTTGTTCATGAAAAAAATTCTCTTTTGCGCCTGCCTGCTGCTCGGCCAGTTTTCTCTGCGCGCGGATTCCGCGCTGGAAGCCGGCTGGCAAAATCCGCCCAATGATGCCCGGCTCCGCGCCTACTGGTGGTGGCTCAACGGCAACGTCACCAAGGCCGCCATCACGCGCGATCTGGAGCAAATGAAGGCGAAAGGTTTCGGCGGCGCGCTCCTGTGCGACGCCAACGGCGCGAGCCAGGACGGCAACGCTACGGTGCCGCACGGCCCGGATTTTTTTTCGCCGGAGTGGCGGGAGCTTTACAAGCACGCCTTGCGCGAAGCCGACCGGCTGGGGCTGGAGATCAGCCTGAACATCCAGAGCGGGTGGAATCTCGGCGGGCCGGTCGTTTCACAAGCTGACGCCGGGAAAAAATATGTCTGGTCCGAAATAAAAATTTCCGGCGGCACGAATGTGGAAATCAAGCTGCCGTCACCCAAGGCGCGCGATAATTTTTTCCGCGTCACCGCCGTCATCGCCTATCGCCTTAAGCATCCCGCCGCGCATCCGCCGTTGAAAAACTGGAAGCAGAAGGCGCTGCAGGAATCGCTCCGGCCGTTTTCCTCGCCCGATTCCTCGCCGCTGTTCGCGGAGATTTCCGCGACGCCCGGCGAGCAGGACGCAGATGTGGCGGACGTGGTTGACCTGTCTTCCAAACTTGCGAGCGACGGCACGCTCAAGTGGGACGCGCCCGCCGGCGACTGGCAGGTTTTCCGTTTCGGCTACACCATCGGCGACCACTCGTTCGTCTCGACGAGCAGCGAAGGGTGGGGCGGCTATTCGATTGATGTTTACAGCGCGACGGCGTTTCAGAATTACTGGAACCAGATTGTCGAGCCGCTGATTCAAGACGCCGGACCGCTCGCCGGCAAAACCTTGAAGTATCTGCACACGGACAGTTGGGAGATTGAACTGGCGAACTGGACGCCGACGCTGCGCGCGGAATTTCAGAAACGGCGCGGCTACGATCTGCTGCCGTGGCTGCCGGTGCTGGCCGGACGCATCGTGAACGGCCGCGAGGAGAGCGACCGTTTTCTGTTTGATTACCGCAAGACGCTCGGCGACTTGGCGATTGACAATCACTACAAACTTTTCCGCGACCAGGCGCACGCGCACGGCATCGGCATCCATCCCGAAAGCGGCGGGCCGCACGCGGTGCCGATTGACGCGCAACGCTGCCTCGGCTGGGACGACGCGCCGATGAGCGAATTTTGGGCGTGGTCGTGGACGCACCGCATCGGCGATGAAAACCGTTTCTTCGTGAAGCAGCCCGCGAGCGCCGCGCACACCTACGGCCACAAGCTGGTCCTGGCCGAGGGCTTCACCACCATCGGGCCGCACTGGCAGGAAAAAATCTGGGACAACTTGAAGCCGGCGTTCGACCAGGCGCTGTGTGAAGGCCTGAATTTGCTGGTGTGGCACGCGTTTGTCTGTTCGCCGGATGAAGCGGGGATTCCCGGCCAGCAGTATTTCGCCGGCACGCATCTGAATCCCAAGGTGACGTGGTGGGAAAAGTCCGCGCCGTTCTTCAGCTACATCAACCGCTGCCAGTGGATGCTGCAGCAGGGAAATTTTGTGGCCGATGTCGCGTATTATTACGGCGACCACGTCCCGAACTTTTCGCAGTTGAAAAAATCCGATCCGGCAAAAATCCAGCCGGGCTACGATTACGATGTCATCACCGAGGAGGCGCTGCTCGAACGCGCGAGCGTGCGTGATGGAAAAATTGTTTTACCCGATGGCATGAGCTATCACGTCCTCGTGCTGCCGGAGCGGGAAGTGGTTTCCTTGCCGGTGCTGAAAAAAATTTGCGAACTCGTGAACGCCGGCGCAACGGTCATCGGGTCGAAGCCGCTGCACGGCGAGGCGCTGGAAAATTCCGCCGCCGCCGCCGATGCGCAGGTAAAAGCCATCGCCGACAAATTGTGGGGCGGCGTAACCGGCAAAGGTAGAGTCATCGCCGACAAAACGGCTCGTAATGTCCTGTTGTCAGATGGTGTGCTGCCCGACTTTCAATTCTGGGGAGAAGTTGATCCGGATGTAGATTTTATCCATCGCACCGCCGATGGTTCGGAGATTTATTTCATCGCCAACCGCTCAACAAACTCTATTTCTGGCGTCTGCAACTTCCGTGTTGCGGGCAAGGCACCTGAACTCTGGAATCCAGTAACCGGCGAGCGTAAGCGTTTAACCGCATATGCGGGACATGATGGGCTGACCATGTTGCCGTTGGATTTTGGCCCGTGCGATTCATGCTTTGTCGTGTTTAGCGAATCAACCACCCTGCTGCCCGCGAGTTCCATCGGCAACGCATTCACAAATTTCAACAGTCAACATTTTAAGACTGTGCAGGAAATTTCCGGTGCGTGGACGGTTCACTTCGATCCGAAATGGAGCGGGCCGGAGACGGCGCAGTTCGATTCGCTGGTGAGCTGGCCGACGCGCCCGGAGCCGGGCATCAAATTTTTTTCCGGCACGGCGGTTTACGAAAAGATTTTCACATTGCCCGCTGAATCACGAATCACGAATCACGAATCACGGATCGCCCTCGACCTTGGGAATGTGCGCGAACTTGCCGAGGTGAAAGTGAACGGCCAGTCCTGCGGCATC
>JAYVCM010000242.1:0-2823 GCA_043749955.1 Limisphaerales bacterium
GATTTTTCCAAAGCCGACGTGGACGAACTTGGTGCTTTTCGCCGCGTCCGGTTTCCAGCGCGCGACAATCAGGAAAAGTTTTTTGAAATGCCCGGACTGGCGGTCGTCCACGACATAGACGATCTCGTCCGGCGACCACGTCTTGAGCCGGTAATCCACGGTCGCAAGGTCGGTGGTGGTGTAGTTGAAACCGCCGTCGCTCTTGCGGACGAGCGCGGGGTCGGCAATCCATTCGCCGTCGCGGTTGACGAGGAAGGCGTCCTCCTTGGGCGGCACGGCGCCGTCGCTGAACACGCCGACCGCGCCCTCGCTTTCGCGCGCGATGCCGCGTGTGAGCAGATCGGCGACGACTTCGCCGAGCCACGGATTGTAAAAACTTTCGCCAAGCGCGTGATCAAACTTGACGCCAAGGCGCGAATAAATCGTGTCGAACTGGATTTGCGAGAGGCGGATCATTTCCTGCCAGATGGAAATGTTCTCGGCGTCGCCGGCCTGGAGCTTCACCAGCTCCGACTTGGCCTCCTCAAGGCGCGCGGGATTGGCGTCACATTCGGCGTTGATGACTTTGTAGAGGCGTTCCATCTCGGCGATGGGATCGCGGCCGAGGGTCTCGCGATCCAGAATTTGTTTCCAGCCGAGCAATAATTTTCCGAACTGTGTGCCCCAGTCGCCGATGTGGTTGTCGGTGATGACGCGGTGGCCGAGCAGGCGCAGCGTGCGTTGCAGCGCGTCGCCGATGCCGGTGGAGCGGATGTGGCCGACGTGCATCGGCTTGGCGACATTCGGCGAACTGAAATCAATGACGATGGTGCGAGCGGTGGTTTCGCGTAGGACAGGCGTCGCGCCTGTCTCTGATTTCTTTCCAGCTATTTCTTCAGATGGAGACAGGCGCGACGCCTGTCCTACGCGTTCAAAAAATAAATGTTCGCCACGCGCGGCGGCTTCGAGGGTTTGCGCGAGCACTTCGGGTTTGAGCCGGAAATTTAGAAAGCCCGCGCCGGCGATTTCCACCTTCTCGCACCACTTGGTCACGTCGAGTTTGGCCAGCGTGTCGGTGGCGAGCTGGCGCGGATTCAGCTTCCGCACCTTGGCGAGCGACATGAGCGCGTTGCTCTGGTAGTCGCCGAATTTCGGATCGCACGGACGGACGAGCACGGCGGAGACATCCGCCTCCGGCAAAATTTCGCGGACGGCGGCCTGCAGCTTCAACTCAATTTGTTTGTGCGGTAACACGGGAGAAATTTAACCACGGATGGACACGGATGGACACGGATAAAATTTGTAGGAGACGAGGTGACGAGTCTCAAACTGAAAATAATTTAGAGGCTCCTCACGTCGTCGCCTACAGGGAATGGGATTATTTTTTCCCGTGCTCGCGGATGACGGCGAGCATGGCGTCGGCGTCGGGGGATTTTTCGAGGGCTTCGCGGAAATCGGCCTTGTGCAAAAGTTTGGCGATGTTGGCGAGCGTGTGGAGATGTTTCTGGAACTGGCCCTGCGGCACGAGGAAGAGCATGACGAGCTTCACGGGCTGGTTGTCGAGCGCGTCGAAGTTGACGCCCTTGCGCGAGCGGCCCAGCGCGCCGACGACTTCAAAGATCAGATCGGTCGAGGCGTGCGGGATGCCGATGCCGAAGCCGATGCCCGTGGACATGGAGGTTTCGCGCTTTTTGACGGCGGCGGTCACGGCGTCGCGGTCGGCGGCCTGAATCTTGCCGGTGGCGACGAGATTACCAATGAGTTCGTCAATCGCTTCCCAACGGTTGGTGGCTTTGAGTTCGGGGACGATCTGCTCGCGTCCCAAGATGTCGGCTAAATCCATATCTGCCGTGAGGATGAATCCAAACATGGGGTCATTTCAAGGCTGAATTACTAACAATATTTTTGGAGCGCCGCCGGATTTGGAATTTTTTGGAGCGCGGCTGTGTCCCGCGCCGAGCGGGATCAGCCGCAGCGCGTGGAGATTGCTGCGGCTGGTCTCCGCGACACAGCCGTGCTCCGTTCAAATCACGCGCTGCAGCCAGTGGAAAATCATGCCCGTGCTTTCCGCCCACCAGCCGAGCGCATTCAACATCCCGACGCGCGCCGTCAGCAGCGGAATCCCGAACAGCAGCGTGCCGACGTTGCCGAGAAAAATCACCACGGCGGAAAACAGATAGCCCTGCGACGTGATGTCCGACTGTTGCGTCTGCAAAACATGAAACGTGAGCGTGACGTGAAACGCATACGCCGCGCCGATGAACAGATGGAACCAGACCGGCGGCCAGCCCCAAATGAGATGGCCGAGCGCGAACACGCCGATGACGAGGACGGCGTAGAGCGGGAAAAAATACGGCGCAAGGGCGATGACGAAATTGGTTTTGGAGATGACCACATGGCCGCCCTTGGACGTGACCTTCATTTTTTTGACCCGCCCGCCGAACAGCCACGTCCACAGCGCGTGCGTCAGTTCGTGGCCGAAGACGTAAATCCACATCGGCTTGGGCAGCACCAGAAAAATCACGACCCAGCACGCGGCGCCGGCGAGCAGCGGAATCCAGACGGTGTCCGCGCCGTAGCCCGCGCGCAGCACCAGCCAGAGCGCCCGCGCCGCGCCCGCGCAAACGGGCAGCAGCAGGAGGGCGAGGATGAGCTTGATCCACTTCGGCACGGCGGAAGAATTTAGAATTAAGCGTTGGAGTTCAAGCTTCAGCTTGCGCCCCGGACACGCCAAAGCGTGAACTCCAGCTTGACGCCCGCAATCGCGCTTGAAAATTAAAACGCCAAACTTGAAACTCCGCCGATGACACAAGATCAAGTCCTCCAGATTTTCCGGGATTCCGG
>JAYVCM010000243.1:0-12155 GCA_043749955.1 Limisphaerales bacterium
TTGATGTAATTGGTGGAGACGATGAGCCGGGAATTCAAGCTGCCGTTGCCGGCGGCGAGCAGGTTGGCGACCAGTTGCGACTGGGCGGCGGCCAGCGCGGTCTCGGCGGCGAGGCGCGCGGTGGTGCCGTCGGCGCTGGTGGTCACGGAGGTGCGCTCGCGGCGGGAGACGGCGAGGAACGCCACGACCATCACGAGCGTCACCGAAAGCATGATGAGCGTGATGACGAGGGCCATGCCGGAGGATTGACGAGTGATGCGTGATGCGTGATGCGTGACGGGCGACGATTGACGATTGGGGAAACATCCAACATTCAACATCCAACATCCAACATCCAAATGTGAATGGGGCGGGCGCGCCGGACATTGGATGTTCGGTGTTGGAGGTTGGTTGTTGGATGTTAATTTCATTTCACCTTTCACTGGTAGGCGGCCGGGTCAACGTTCTGGATGTTCACGCGCTGGCGGAAGACATGGACGCGACCAGACTGGTCGTTGAGATAAAGGGTGCGCCGGTCGTTGGGCGGCGCGGGCACGTCGTTCCGCAAGGATTCGGCCCGCTTCAACGCCCGGTCTTCGAGGACGCCCAGCTGGAGTTCCACCGAGGCGGGCAACGTATTGCTGTAAAAATAAAAACAGGACTCGTAGCCGAACGGCGGCAGGAACCAGGTGTTCTTGGGCGGAACCTGGCCCGGCGAAGTGTAGCCGTTGGTCAGCCAGACGCCGTTGACATCGTAGGGGCGCACGACGAGATGCACCACCCCGTCCATCACATGGCTCATGTTCGTCCAGCGCGCGTTTTGAACGGCGTTCAAAAAATTGCTGAACAGAACAAACGGCGGCACGGAGAGGTTTTGCTGCTCATAAAAACGGTAAAGCGGATACAGCGCAGTGGTGGAGGCGGTGTCCACAAAGTAACCGACCCCGGTCCATTCGGTGTTCTCGCGGCCCAGCACGAAAAAATAATTCAACAGGTTCGTCCGCTGATCAAGGTTGCCCGGCAGTTTCTGCAGCAGCGGCGCGAAGTTGTTGGAAAAGGAAAAGAAATTGACCGCGCCGTTGACGGTGTTGAAATGCCCGCCGGAGGGAGTCATCCCCCGCAGGTCCGCCGCGATGAGCGCGACGGCGGCGCGGCCGCCTTCGAGCACGTCCGTCTGGGTGACGCCCGCGCGGAAGGCGCGCTGCGTGGTGCTGAACACGTTCATCAACGCGATGACGATGAGCGACAGCAGCGAGACGGTGACGAGCACTTCGACGAGGGAGAAGGCGGCGCGTAGCGTCAGGCGTCCCGCCTGACGTAGAGGGCGCGCGTCCCGCCGCCCGGAACCCACGCACGAATTTCCGGCGTCGCAAAAATTCTTCCACGTCCAGCAGCCAGCCACGTTTTTTCCGCCGGGCGGGACGCCCGGCTCTACGGCAGGCCGGAGGCCCGCCGCCACACCCGGCACCAGCGGGCCCGGGGGCCGCAATTCGGAATTTGAAATTGGAAGTTTTATTTTCACTGGGCTTTGGTGAATGACTGCGACTGGTAAAAATAAAGCAGATGGCCGGTGGAGAAATTCGTGCCCAGCACCAACTGCCCGCCGACGGTGGCGCGGAAATTCTGGAAGTTCGCGCCCACCTTGCCATTGGGCAGCTGCGGCCAGAGAAATTTCAGGCGGATTTCGCGCTGGCTGGCGGCGAGCTGCTGGGAATAAAAATTCCGCGTCCATTTCGTCGGCGTAGTGCCGGGATCGTCGGTCGCCAGAGAATTATTGTTTGCATCCAGCCATTCCGCATAAGCGATCTGCCCGTTGTTCAAAACGTAGGTGACACGGTCGCGAAAACGATATGACTGCGACAGCCAGAGCGGCGGCGTGTCCAGCGCGAGCGGCGCGTTGACGCAGAGGATGCGGTAGGAAAAGGAATTTTCCTGCATGATCGAGTTTTGCTGCGGCGGCTTCTCCGCCGCCAGCCCGCTCAACGAACGGACGTAGGCGACGACGTGGTTGCTGTATCCGCCGTTGATGAAACTGGCAACCGGCTCGCCGCTGAAGGTCGTGAACTCCGGCGTGCTCAACAGACTGATGATGTTGGAGCCGCTGTTGATCGGCGCGGCGTGATAATATGGATAGACATTTTGCGACGCCGCCGGCGTGACGGTGGCGGTTAGATAATCATAATCGCAGGTTCCAGTCTGGATCACGTTGCCATTCGCATCGTAGGAGGCCCAGCTGTTCTTGATGGCATAGACATAGTTCGTCAAATCGTCCGGGCCGTGCGAGCCGCTGCGGATGAGTTCGAGCAGCACGTTCGCGTCCTGGGCGATGATGGTCTCCTCGCGGTTGTCGCGCGAGGTGTTCAGGCCGATGGGCAGCGCGACGATGATGCCCACGAGCGCAATGCCGATGATGGCCAGGCAGATCGCCACCTCGATCAGCGTGAAGGCGGATTGCTTACCGATCGGTAGGGCAAAGCTGCCGCTTTGCCCCAATCTCATCGGCCAACGAAATGCCGATGGCGAACCCACGCCGCGATCTGCGCGCGTGGAAATCGGGGCGGCGCAGCAACGCCGCCCTACCATGATGGTGCGGGAAATTTTCATGGCGATGGCAGTTTCTGGAATTCCAGCCGCGCCCGCCCGGTCAGCGCGTCAATGTGAACCAGGTTGAACGTGGAGCTGGTGCTGTTGCCGGCCGGACTTTCCGAGACGCCGCTGGCCGGCACGGCCTGCAGGACCGGCTGCTTGGTCACCGCATCAATGGCGTGGCTGACGACGCCCTGCGCTAGCGGAATGTATTCATCCACATACGAGGGGTCGGTGCCGTTCGTGGTCAACTGGCCGAGATAGTTGAACGCGATGAACGGCAGCACCGGCCACGGCCCGGCATTGGTCGCGCTGGGAAAAGGAATGGCATTGCCGGCGCTGAAGCCATTGACCGCAAACACGCCGTTGACCGAAGTGAACGTGCCGCGCGGACGAAATTTCCACGAGGCGATGAGGCTGTTGTCCGGCAGGCTCTGCCACGTGGAAAGATAACGCCACGCATGGTTGCCCGGCTGATCACCCAGAGCGCCCGACGAGATGAACGTGTAGCCGGTCAGTTGCTCTTCGGACAAATTGGTGACGCGCTGCTTCAAGTCGGGCGACAGGCCGTTCACCCAGTTGGCGGAAGCGGTCAACGGCGGCAGCCAGAAATTCGTCGGCACAAAAACCATATAGACCGTGGTGCGATGGCTGATGGCCATCAACCGCGCGCGGCCCACGTCATCGAGCAACTGGCGCGCGGCGCTGACGTTGAGGTTGGACTTGCCGAGGTTTTTGAGCGCCGGCACCGTGAGGGCGGCGAGGATGCCGAGGATCGAAATGACCACCAGCAGCTCCACGAGCGTGAACCCAGTATGACGACGGACGACTTTCACAAAAAAATTACTGCCAGCTCAAGATGTTGTCCTTGTTGTCGCCTTGGTTGGCCTTGTCAACTGAACTGTATTTCTTGTCCGGTCCGGCGGACCAGACCATGACCTTGCCGTGAAAAAGGAAATCATTCGCGTTGCCCGCCAGATTCGGATTTAATAATCCATTAAATCCCGTCGAGCCGCTGCTTTGAGAAACACTCTGCCGTGAATACAAAAGGTCGCTGCATTGGTCGTCGTAGCTCAAGTCCATCGAGATCATATACGGATTGCCCCACGGGTCGCGGTAAATGCCGGTGTTGTCCACGCCGCCGGGCGGGTTCGGATCGGGTATGGTAGGATCGTAACCTGACAGCCGGGCGTTGAGATACTTCACCTGCTTGGGATTGTAAACGTGGAGGCTGTTTGAGGTCACGTTGCCGTTGGGGTATTTCTCCAGATCCATGAGAATGGCCACCACGTTGCTGTTGTTGTCGTAGCTGTAACCAACGCCATTTCCCGGCCCAAAAATCAGGCCGGTGGTGAAGTCACTGGTTCCCGCCGCAGTCTGCTCCGGCTTGGTGACGGGAAAGCGGCTGTAGTCCGTGTCGTAAGCATTGATGGCATTCACGATGTCCGCGATTTCCGTCTTGGCCTTCATCTTGAGCGCCGCTTTTTTGACCCCGATAATCGCCGTCATCGTCATCGCCGCCAGAATGGCAATGATGGCAATGACGACAAGCAGTTCAACGAGCGTGAAGCCCGCGCGAAAACGAGGATGGGTGGATGGATTGTTTTTCATAAGCTTGAACAGATTTTTGCGGCGCGCGGGCGGCGGGAAAAACGCCCCGGGTGGCAGTGGTTTTGCGGCCGCGCCGCGCCGCGCCGCCGCTACGTGCCGCGTCTGGACGGACAGGCTCCACTCGCTAAAATGCCATTCCACCGGCAGCGCACCGGGCCGGAGTTTGGTTTGGGATGTCGGGGTGGTCCGCATAAAATCAAGGCATCGGGCTGTTTCTCAAAACGGTCTTGCTCCAGTTGCAGACGAGGTTGGTCTGCTTGTTGATCACCAGTTGAACCCACAGATCGTAGCTGTCGGGATTGTTCGTGCCGGGATTGACGTAGCGGAAAGGATTCAATGCGGTGGCGTTCAGCGGCTGGTAGTTGTCATCCGGCCCGCCGACGGTAGTGACCAGCATGGTGGTGGTGACGCCGTTGTTCGGCACCTGAATGTTGATCCGGTTCGGTTTCAGGCCGGGCAGAAAATTTTTAGCGCTGGCCGCATCCTCGCCGCCGCCCTTGGTGCAATTGAGAAATCCATCCACTTTATAGGCCACGGGCACGTCCGTAACTTTGATCTGCGAACTGCCGTCCAAAGTGACATAATAATTCACTCCGCCGATTGCAGTAATTGTCGTGCCGGACAGTTCGTAGTAAAGCTGGCTCAACAAGGGATTGCCAAAATTATTGCCCGGCGGATACGCGCTGTATTTCGCCTTGTAGTTTTCAATGGCGAGTTCGATCTCCCGTATTTCCACCTTGGCCGAGCTGATTTTTTGGGTGCGCTTGACCGACTTCAATCCCACGAGGGTGAAGGCCGCCAGCACCCCGATGATGGAGATGACGACGAGCAGTTCCACCAGCGTGAAGGCGCGGCGGCGCGGGAGGATTTTATTTTCCGAAATTGTTTTCATGGGTTTCATCGTTCACGCAATTCTTCTTCCATCCGTTCGCTCAACCATTGTTTGACCATGCTCTGGTAATTCAGATACCGGGAGCGCGCCAGCCGCTTGATGCGCGCCAGCATCCGCGGGTCGAACCGCAACGTGACGGTCACGGATTCGGACGACTCGGCCGTGCCCGCCGTGGCCGCCTCCATGAGCCGCAGGTCGGGCCGGTTCTCGCCCCAAAAATCGGCCTCGGACCCTTCGCTGTCGAAGAGCGGCACTTCCTCCCAGCTGGCAAAGGTGCGCATGATAAAATTTTAGTTTGACCTGGTTTGACCTGGTTTGACCAGACACGCTTTCTCACGAAAGCGTCTGCCCCATTTTTCGCTGGTAGAAAAACCGTTCTTCCGGTTCAAACGGACGCGCCCGCAACACCCGCACCAGCCGGCCATTGGTCCGATACACACTGAAGACGCCGATGCCGCCCGCCGACATTCCCAAGTTGAAAAAACGCGCCTGCACCCCGAACCGGGCCGAGTCCGGCATCAGCCGGATGGCAAATGCGTCCTCAAACGATTCTTCGATTTCCCGCTGCGTCAAAGAGCCAAGCTCAAAGGGCGCGTTATTCCAATCGAACTCCATATCGGGTTAATTGTAAATAGATCGCCCATGCAATGTGAATACAATGTATTTACTCACTGGGCCGATTCCTGTCAAGTTTTTCGTTCTGAAATCGGTTTTAGCCCGATTTTTCGAATTTTCCGGGGTGTTTGACTATTTGTCGCCGCCTTCGCCTTCGCCGCTCAAGTTGGTGATCATGGCGATCAGAGGCAGGAACATGGCGATGACGATGCTGCCGACGATGACGGCGAGGAAAACGATCATCATCGGCTCGAGCAACGAAGTCATCGCGTCCACGGCATTGTCCACCTGCTCGTCGTAGTCGTCGGCGATGCGAATGAGCATTTCGGGCAGCGCGCCAGTCTGTTCGCCGACATCCACCATGCTGATGACCATGGGCGGAAACACACCCGAACCTTCGAGCGGCGCGGTGATGGTTTCGCCTTCCTTCACGCTTTCATGAACTTTGGAGACGGCGTTGGCGATGATGACATTGCCGGCGGTTTCTCGGACGATGTTCAACGCCTGCAAAATCGGGACGCCGCTGCTGACCAGGGTGCCGAGCGTGCGGGTGAACCGCGAGATGGCCACCTTGCTGATGACCGGCCCGATGGCGGGCATGACGAGCTTGAACTTGTCCCAGAGATGACGGCCAAACTTGGTCTTGATGAACAGCAGGAACAGAACGACGATCACCACCAGAACCCCCATGGTGGCCAGAATGTTGTTCTTGATCAAATCGCTCGTTCCCATGACGAACAAGGTGAACCCGGGCATCTTGACGCCCATGCCGGCGAACACATCCTTGAATTTCGGGACGACGAAACACATCAGCAAAATCATGATGCCGACGGCCACGATCATCACGGCCACGGGATAAAACAAGGCGGCCTTGACCTTGCCTTTGATCTTCTGCGCCTTTTCGGAAAATTCCGCCAGACGTTTCAAGACGACTTCGAGCACACCGCCCAGTTCGCCGGCCTTGACCATGTTGACGAACAGTTTGTTGAATACTTTCGGATGCTGCGCCAGCGCCTCGGAGAAAGTGCTGCCGCCTTCAATGGACGCCGCCAGCTCGCCCAAAATCCCCTTGAGCGTGGCGTTGCGTTCCTGTTTTTCCAAAACGCGCAGACCCCGGAGCAACGGCAGGCCGGCGTCCACCAGCGTCGCCAACTGACGGGTGAAGGTCATCAAAATCTTCGGCTTCACCCCGCCGCCGAGGCCGGGAATCTTGATGTTGATCTGCATCCCCCCGCCTTTTTTCTTGCCCGCCTTGGGCTTGGCGGACGACTTGGCCTTCGCGCTTTTTGCCGCCGACTTGTCCTCTTTTTCCGCCTCGGCGATTTTGGTCGGGAAGAGCCCCATCTCCTTCACGCGGCCAATGGCCTCGTTCTGGCTGCCCACTTCAATGCTGCCCTTGGTCTCGTTGCCACGGGCGTCCAGTGCGACATAGTTGAATTTTGGCATGGCGGTGAATCAGGTGTATTTGACGACTTCTTCAATAGTAGTATCACCATCGAAGATGCTCCGCAAGCCGTCCTCGCGCAAAGTGACCATGCCCAGTTCCACCGCCTTCTGCCGCACCACCACCGTCGGGGCGCGCTCGTTGATGAGCGTGCGGATGGCGTCGCTGACGACGAGCAGCTCGAAAATTCCTTTGCGTCCTTTGTAACCCGTGTCGTTGCAAGTCGAGCAGCCGCGCCCGTAATGAAAAACTTTGTCGCCCAGATCGTGCGGCGAAAGTCCGAGCATCGCCAGTTGCTGCTCGGTCGGCTCGAACGGCGTCCGGCAGTTCTTGCAGCTCGTCCGCACCAGCCGCTGGCCCAGCACGGCCATCAACGTCGAGGAAATCAAAAACGGTTCCACGCCCATGTCCACCAGGCGCGTGACGGCGCCGGGCGAATCGTTCGTGTGCAGCGTGCTCAAGACCAGATGGCCGGTCAGCGACGCCTGGATGGAAATCTGCGCCGTTTCCAGATCGCGCATTTCTCCGACCATGATGATGTCCGGGTCCTGGCGCAAAAATGATTTCAGCGCCTTGGCGAACGTCATGCCCGCCGCCTCGTTCACGGCCACCTGCATGATGCCTTCGATGTCAAACTCCACCGGGTCTTCCGCCGTGAGCAGTTTGGAGTCAATCGTGTTCACCCGCCGCAGACAGGAATACAGCGTCGTCGTCTTGCCGCAGCCCGTCGGGCCGGTCACGACGAAAATTCCATTCGGACGCTGGATGACTTCCGTGACGAAATCAAAAACATATTTGGGAAAGCCGAGCGACTCGATTTCGAGGCTGATGGACGAACGGTCCAGCACGCGGAGCACCACCGATTCACCGAACGCCGTCGGCAGCGTGGCCATGCGCAAGTCCACCATCTTGCCGGAAATGTTCAGGTTGATGCGTCCGTCCTGCGGCAGGCGTTTCTCCGAGATGTTCAGGTTCGCCATGACCTTCAGGCGCGAAATCACCGGCAGCGCCAGATGTTTCGGCGGCGGGGCCATTTCGTAAAGCGCGCCGTCCACGCGGTAGCGGATGCGGAACTCCGTCTCGAACGGTTCAAAGTGGATGTCCGAGGCTCGGTCCTGCACCGCCTGCTGCAGCACGAGATTGACGAACCGCACGAGCGCGTTGTCGTTGGCGAGTTCCGCCATGAGCTTCTCGTTGTTGGCCGCCGCATCGGCCTCGCGCTCCATGTCCTTGTCCGCGCCCAGCTCCTTCAAGATTTCCGAAAAACTTTCGTTGTCCTGCTGGCCGTAAAAGCGCTCCACCGCCTTCAGAACGTCCGCCGGGTCGGCCACCACAATCTGCACGTCGCGTTTCAAGGCGAACTGGACTTCGTCGGCGCGCGCCGGGTCGAGCGGGTTGGCCATCGCCACCTGCAACGTCCCGCCGCTCAACCCGACGGGCACGCATTTATACATCTGCGCGATCTTCGCCGGAACCAGCTTGAGGAGGTCCGCCGAAATTTCCCGGTCCTTCAACCCCACCACTTCCGTGCCGAGCGCGTTGGCCATCACGTGCAGGATGTCGTCCAGCTTCATGATGCCGAAGTCCTGCAAAATCTGGATGGACGGCGTGGCGTTGCGCCTCAGCTCGCCGACCACCTCCTCGAACTGCAGGTCGTCGAGCATCCCCTGCCCATGAATGAGGTTCAACAACGGATCTGAAATGTCTTCGGCCATGTCGCGAAATTATTTCCGGAAATTATTTTTTACCGCCCTTGTCCACCGCCTGCGCCAGGTCCAGCTCCTGCAGCTTCGCCATGATGGTCGTCGGGTCCTGCGACTTGTTGATGACCTCTTCCCGCGCGATGATGCCCGCCAGGTATTTGTCAATCAGGAACGAGTCCAGCGTCACCATGCCCCACTTCGACCCGGTCTGGATGTCCGACTGGATGCGGAACGTCTTGTTGTCGCGGATGAGCGCGGCGATGGACGGCGTGTTGATCATGATCTCGAACGCCGCACACCGGCCCGGCTTGTCAATGCGCGGAATCAGCAGTTGCGAGATCACCGCCTGCAACACCGTCGAAAGCTGGATGCGCACCATCTCCTGCTGGTTCGCCGGAAACGCGTTCGTCAACCGGTCAATCGTCTTCGCCGCGCCCGTCGTGTGCAGCGTGCCGAAAACCAAGTGGCCCGTCTCCGCCGCCGTGATCGCCGCCTCGATCGTTTCCAAGTCGCGCATTTCGCCGACCAGGATCATGTCCGGGTCCTGCCGCAGCGCGCGCCGCAGCGCCTCCGCAAAGTTCGGCACGTCCACATGGACTTCGCGCTGCGTGACCAGCGCCTTCTTTTGCTTGTGATAATATTCAATCGGGTCTTCCACCGTGATGAGATGGACTTCCTCGCGCGTCTCGTTGACGAGGTTCAACAACGACGCCAGCGTCGTCGTCTTGCCCGAACCCGTCGGGCCGGTCACGAGAATCAAACCGCGCGGCTTGAACAAAAGTTCCCGCACCGATTCCGGCAGCCCGATCTGCTCGAACGTGAGCATCTTGCTGGGGATCTGCCGCAGCACCATGCCGAAATTTCCTTTTTCCTTGAACACGCTCACCCGGAATCGCGCGGCGTCGCCAAACGCAAACGCGAAATCCGCGCCGCCGCGTTCGCGCACCTGCTGGATGTGCTCCTCGGACGTGATGCTGCGCATCAATTCCTCCGCGCCTTCGGGCGCCAGCGACGGGCCTTCCACGCGGTGCAGCGTGCCGTGCACGCGGATGGTCGGCGACGTGCCCACGCGGATGTGCAAGTCGGACGAACCTTCGGCCACGACCAGTTGCAATAAATCTGACATCGAGTAGGACATAAATTCAAATGACGAATGACGAATGACGAATGGCCGAACGACTGGATGGTTGGATTGATGGATGAATGGATTTTTGGATAAGACCGCCGCGCACGTCGGTGATCCAACAATCCAACAATCCAATTATCCATTTATCCGGTCTCTTCATTCGTCATTTTCTTTACGTTTCGTCGCCGACCGTCGCGCGGATGACTTCCTCCGCCGTCGTCAATCCCGCCAGCACCTTGCGGATGCCGTCCTCGCGCAGCGTCCGCATCCCCATCTCTCTCGCGCGCGCGCGCAGCACATTCGTCGGCACCTGGTCATAGATCAATTTGCGCCCCTCATCATCCACCACAAAAATTTCAAAGATGCCGAACCGCCCGCGGTTGCCGGTGTTGTTGCAGTTCGCGCAGCCCTTGCCCTTCTGCACGTTCGCATTTTTCACGTCGGCCGCCGTCATGCCCAGCGCCCGCATCTCCGCATCGCTCGGCTGATATGGCGCGGCGCACTTCTTGCAAATCTTGCGGACGAGCCGCTGCGCCATGAGACAGCGCGTGGACGACGCGATCAAAAACGGTTTCACCCCGATGTCCGCCAGACGGGTCACCGCGCCGGGCGCGTCGTTCGTGTGCAGCGTGGAGAAAACCAGATGGCCGGTGAGCGACGCATTGATGGCGATGGACGCCGTCTCGATGTCGCGGATTTCGCCGATCATCACGATGTTCGGCGCCTGCCGCAGAATCGCGCGCAACGCCCGCGCAAACGTGAAGCCCACGATGTCATTCACCTGCACCTGGTTGATGCCCGCCAATACATATTCCACCGGATCCTCCACCGTGATGATCTTGCGGTCGGGCCGGTTGATGAAATTCAAACACGAATAAAGCGTCGTCGTCTTGCCCGAACCCGTCGGCCCCGTCACCAGCAAAATTCCGTCCGGCAGCGCGATGATCCGCTCAAACGTCGCCTGATCGTCGCTCAAAAATCCCAGTTCCGGCAGACCGAGCTTCAGACCTTCCTTGTCCAGAATACGCATCACGATGCTCTCGCCGTGGTTCGTCGGCAGGCACGACACGCGCAAATCAATCAGCTTCGTCCCCACCTTCGACTGGATGCGACCGTCCTGCGGGATGCGATGCTCCGAGATCACCATGCCCGCCTGGATTTTCAACCGCGCGATGATCGCCGCCTGCAGTTGTTTCGGCGGCGACTTCATCTCCTGCATCATCCCGTCAATCCGGTAGCGCAGGCGGAATCTTTTTTCCAGCGGCTCCAGGTGGATGTCCGACGCGCGGATTTTGAACGCGTCCACGATGATCTGGTTCACCAGCCGGATGAGCGGCGCGTCCGACTCCACCTCGGCACCATCGGTAATGTTGCCGATCACCACGTTATCCTCGGTCAACTCCTGGATGATGTCCTTGAACGCCTCGTTATCCCCGATGCTTTTCTTGTCCCCGCCGTAATACTTGCCCAGCGCCGCCTCAATGTCCGGCTCCGAGGCCACGCGCAACTCGATGTCCGCGTTCAGCAGATGATGCAGCGAATCCAGCGTGTTCAGGTCCGAGGGATCGGCGATGGCCACCGCCACCTTCCCTTCCGTTTTGAACAGCGGGATGACGCGGTATTTTTTGGCGATGTCACGCGGCACGATGGAGATGACGTCGTCCTCGATCTTCATGCCCGCCAGATGCACCACCTCCGCGCCGAACTGCGCGGCCTTCGCCTGCGTCACGTCGCCGGGGCGGATGGCCTTGTTCGCCACCAGAAAATCCACCACGCCCACGCCGGCGGCATGGGCTTCCTCGCGGGCCTTGGCCACCACGTCGGCGGCGGTGAAGCCGAGGTCAACCAACAGGTCCAGTAAATAATCGTCTTTTTCTGCCACGAGATTTTTTTTGCGCCTTCCCCTGCGGTTTTGATCCGGGAAATGTGCTGGCCGGAAAGGTTTCACTTGCGCCCGGAAAAGTCAATGCGCCGCTGAAAAATTTCCGTTCAATCGTCCAGCGGACTTTTCACGGAGCGCGGCTGTGTGCGGGCGTGGGGGCACCAGCCGCAGCCACGTCGCCGTGCACCACCTGCGGCGGCGGGTCGAGGACGACACCGCCGCCGCACCCAGCCCCAATACGCCTCCTCCGTCCGTTCGGCCAGCCGCTTGAACCGGCAAACCTCGTGGAATTGCTCGCGCAATCGCAGCTTCGGATT
>JAYVCM010000244.1:0-3432 GCA_043749955.1 Limisphaerales bacterium
GCCGATCTTGGCCTTGAACCATTGCCGGTTTTCGTCCACCAGCGAGATCAGCGCGATGGGCGCGCCGCAGATCAGCCCGGCGAGGTCGGCGAGTTCGTCAAACACTTCCTCCGGCACGCTGTCGAGCACGTCGTATTGCCAGAGCACCTTGATGCGTTTGGCTTCATTTTTGTGGAGCGGGGCTTTCATAATTTTTTCCTTCACATCGGTGCGCGGTTCACGTCCTTGTAGTAAATATAGCTGGCCGGCGTCTTGCCCATCGCCACAAACCACTGCGGACAATACGACGCCATCCAGATCACGTCGCCTGCCGTCACGGGATGATAATCCGCATCGAGACGATAGACGCCCTGCCCTTGCAACATCAACAAGCCGTGTTCCATGATGTGCGTCTCGACAAACGGCAGCGTCGCGCCGGGCTGGTAGGTGAAGATGTTCACGGCCATGTCAAACGCGGGCTGGTCGGGCAGCAGCACCTGCAAACGCGCGTCGGCATTGCCCAGAAACGGCTGGCCGGTCACGTCGCGCTCGTGGCCGGTGAGGATGCCAATTTTCTTCGCGCCCGCGAGCGGCTGAAAATCTTTTTGAAAAACCAGCAGCTTCGTTCCTTTGGTTGCGTCGCTGAATTCAAAATTCGTTTTCGGCGGAACGAACGCGTAGCTGCCGGCGGTCAGTTCAAATTTTTTGCCGCCGAGCCGTGCGCGGCATTTGCCGGCGAGGACGTAATAAAAATGTTCCAGCGCGCCGGTGTTGTCTGCGCCGCCGCCGTCTTCGCCAAACGTGAGCTGCAACTGCGTAAAGCGCGGGCCGGTCATCACCGGCGAAATGTTCACGACGGCGACGACATTGCGCCAGCCGGGCAGGACGCCCGGCACGAAGCCGTCCGGCGTGATGAGGGCGTAGCGCGGTTTGACAACCGTGCGGGTGAAGCCAGATAAGTCATTCATGTTTGCTTTTGTCCTCTCATGCTTTTGTCCTTTCATTAACACCCGGCTTCAGCCGGGTGTCAAACTGTCAAATACTGCCAGACCGTTTTAACGGTTTTTCCCCGCGCGAAACCGTTGAAACGGTTTCTGATTTCATTTCCGTCCCACACCCGGCTGAAGCCGGGTGTTAATGAGATGGTTTCGCCAGTCGGCCCATCGGCCTGGAGACAATCTTGCCGTCCTTGAAAACCGTGTTGCCGCGCAGGATGGTCTGAACCACGCGCCCTGTCAACGCGCGGCCAACATAGGGACTCTGTTTGTGGCGGTAAAACAAATCCGCCGGCGACACGGTGAACGACTGCCGCAAATCCACGAGCGCAAAATCGGCGTCGAAACCGAGGGCGATTTTTCCCTTGTGCGGAATCTGGAACCGGCGCGCGACGTTGGCGGAGAGCAGGTCCGCGATGAGCTGGAACGATGTAGCGGCAGGCATCTTGCCTGCCGTAGAGGGCGGCATCCTGCCGCCCGGATTGGCGCTCGAACTGGCGGTGCCTCTCAAATTGTCCACGCGCGTTGGGTGAACGGCCTTTTCTCCGCCGGGCTGGAAGCCCGGCTCTACGGCAGGCAGGATGCCTGCCGCTACCTTCGTCAGCAGCAGCGGCAGCGTGTGCTGCCCGCCGGAAATGCCGCCCCAGACCTTGAAAAAATTTTGGTCCGTCTTCAACTCCGGCGGCGACGGGGAATGATCCGAGCCAACCGTCGTGATGTTTCCTGCGAGCAATTGCTGCCAAAGATTTTCCTGGACGCTGGCAGGGCGCAATGGCGGCGCACACTTGGCGACTGCGCCCAGTTTCTCCATGTCGGCCTCGGTCAAAACCAGATAATGCGGACATGTTTCGCAGGAAACATCCACGCCCGATTTTTTGGCGGCGGCAACCAGCACCACGCCTTCGCCGCTGCTGACGTGGACGACGTGCAGCGCGCAGCCCGTTTCGCCCGCCAGATCAATCGCGCGGCGGATCGCATCCAGTTCCGCCGCCACCGGACGCGAGTCCAGATAGTCGCGGATGGAAATTTTCCCGGCGGCGATTTTTTCGCGCGCGAGCCGGCTGGTGAGCGTTTCACTCTCTGCATGGACGGCGACCGGCAATTTTAATTTCGCCGCCCGCTTCATGCCTTCACGCAGCGTCGCGTCATCCACGCAGGCAAAATCCTCGATGCCGCTGTCCGCCATGAACGCCTTGAACCCGATGACGCCGCGCGCCGCGAGTTCTTCCAGCTTGTCCGCATTGCCCGGCACGAGGCCGCCCCAGAACGCGAAGTCAGTGACGGATTTTTTCTGCGCCGCTGCGAGTTTTAAATCAAAGCTCGCCGCGTCGCACGTTGGCGGATGCGCGTTGAGCGGCATGTCGAAAAACAAAGTGCCGCCGCCCGCCGCCAGCGCGCGCGAGCCGGTTTCGATGCCTTCCCAATCCGTGCGGCCTGGTTCGTTGAAGTGGACGTGCGCATCCATCACACCGGGAAAAATGTGCAGGCCGGTCGCGTCAATCTCCTCGCGCGCCGGGCCGCCGTCGCCGAGCGAAACAATTTTTCCGTCCGCGACGCCGATGTCCGCCACGCGCTCACCGTCGTGCGTGACGACCGTTCCACCTCGCAGAATGAGATTCAAATCTTTCATCGGCATGCTTCCCACTGGCTTTGCGCGTTCAACCCATCATTCGGCCATCAATCATTCTGTCAATTCACCGCCGGAAAAAGACAGAATGATTGATGGCAGAATTATTTTTTATTCATCCCCTCGGCCAGTTGTTCTAAAAAATCGCTCAAGACTTCCACGGCCACGCGCACGTCGCCAGCTTTCACCGATTCGTCGGGGTTGTGGCTGATGCCGCCCTTGCAGCGGACGAACAGCATCGCCACCGGGCAAATCGCGGCCATCGCCGCGGCGTCGTGGCCGGCGCCGCTCGGCAGCTTGAGAACCTCCAGCCCGCGCCGCGCCACGCACCTGGAAAAAATCTGTGTCAATTTTTTGTCGCACTGCACGGCGGCGGTCTGTTGCACGGGCGTCCAGGTCAGCTTGAGGCCACGTTGCCGGGCGATGGTCCTGGCTTTTGCCTGGAGCACGCGCACGGCGGCGCGGCGGCGCGGGTCGCTTTGGTCGCGCACGTCGAGCGTGAGCGTGGCGTGGCCGGGGATGACATTGCTCGCGCTGGGGGCGACCTCGAGTTTGCCGACGGTGGCCACGAGGCCGGCGCGCGCAGAGGCGAGGGAGGCGACGAAGGCGACGAATTCGGCAGCGCCCACCAGCGCGTCGCGGCGGAGATTCATCGGCACCGTGCCGGCGTGGCCGGCGACGCCGTGAAATTCCACACGCAGCCGGCTTTGCCCCGCGATGGCCGTGACGACACCGACGGGCAGATGGTTTTTCTCCAGCACCGGGCCTTGCTCGATGTGGACTTCCGCGTAGCCGATAAATTCTCCACGCGGGCGGCGGGCCTTGACAATT
>JAYVCM010000245.1:0-8630 GCA_043749955.1 Limisphaerales bacterium
CCTTGGATGTTCGGTGTTGGATGTTGGATGTTGGATGTTTCCCCCCTCCACCTAAATGCCCGCCGCCCCCACCATCCTCGAACGCCCGCAGCGCTGGGACGCCGCGTTCGACGCGAACATGACCGACGAGGACGTGAGCCGCCTGCTCTTCACCGCGCCGTTCAGCGGGATGGACGCCGAAAAATTTCCCAAGCGCACGCCGCTCCGCGAAATCATCCGCAACGACGCGCGCGTCCTGAAATTTCGCAAGGGAGAAATCATCATGCGCCAGGGCGACTACGGCACATCGGCGTTTTTAATTTTGCAAGGCACGGCGCGCGTCGTGCTGAAACCGGATTTGGCCCCGTCGCTATTGGGCAGGCAGGCGACGAACAAAAAAGGAATCTTCCGCACACTCGCCCAGCTTTGGAACCGTTCGCGTCCGCCGGAAGTTTTGCCGCGCACCTTGCTCGGGCAGAGTTCCGGCGTCAGCGCGCGACAGAATGAAAGTGAGACGCGCGTTTTTTTGCAAGACGTGCCGCGCATTCTGGACCAGCACCGCACGGCGGAAATGTTCGCGGGAGAATTTTTCGGCGAGATCGCCGCGTTGAGCCGCATGGCACGCACCTCCACGATTTTTGCCGACAGCGACGACGCAGAACTTTTGGAAATCCGCTGGCAAGGTTTGCGCGACCTGATGAAATACGACGACGCGCTCCGCACCCACATCAACAAGATTTACCGCGAGCGCGCCCTCGCCTCGTATCTCCGCGCAACACCGCTCTTCAAAAATTTGTCGAAGGAGCAGCTCGCAACCGTGGCCGAGGCCGTGGAGTTTTCAACCTACGGCGACTACGACTGGTCAGGCGAATACAAACGCCTCGCGCAAGCCGGCAGTGTGCGACCGGAGAAAGAGCCCGTCATCGTCGGCGAAGGTGATTATCCGAACGGCATCGTCCTGCTGCGCGCCGGCTTTGCGCGCGTGTGCCAGAAATTTGGCGGCGGCGAACGCACGCTCAACTACATCGGCGCGGGACAAATTTTCGGCCTGAACGAAATCGCCCACAACTGGCGCAACAAAGAGTCGGCGGTGAACATGCAGTTCTCGCTCCGCGCCATCGGCTACACGCATTTGCTCGTCATCCCGACGCGCGTGATGGAAGAAATCGTTTTGCCATCGTTGCCGAAAAACGAACTGCCGCCACTCATCGAGAAGCGCGAGAATGATTTGGATTCCGCACCGCCGGAAACCGTCGTGCGCGAAAAAGTCGGCGCGGAGATTCTGGAATTTCTCACCGAGAACCGTTTCTTCAACGGCACGGCCACGATGGTCATTGACCTCGACCGCTGCACGCGCTGCGACGATTGCGTGCGCGCCTGCGCCTCCACGCACGACAACAACCCGCGCTTTCTCCGCCACGGGCCGAGCGCCGGTCGCTTGATGATCGCTAACGCCTGCATGCACTGCGCCGACCCGGTCTGCATGATCGGCTGTCCGACGGGCGCGATCCACCGCGAGTCGTTCGCCGGGCAGGTCGTCATCAATCCCGCGACGTGCATCGGCTGCAAATCCTGTTTCACGAACTGTCCCTACGATGCCATCCGCATGGTCGAGGTGCGCGACGAACGCGGCGAATTGCTCGTGGACCAGGAAATGAAACCCATCGCGAAGGCGACCAAGTGCGACCTCTGCGTGGAAAATCACGGCGGCCCGTCCTGCGAGCGCGCCTGCCCGCACGGCGCACTCACGCGGATGAATTTGAACAATCTGGATGCGCTTTCCAAGTGGTTGAAGTTATGAATCACCTCTTACGCAACATGGAATAATTTTTATGGCAAACCTTAATTACGCGCAGCGCCTCGCCAATCTTCAAAAGAGAAAGTTCGATCCAGAACTTAAGGTGCTGAATTTCTCAAATTCTGCCTATGCAAACCTCGTTCCTGAAAATGTCAAATACATGGTCAAGTCAATGAGACCCATTGATCAAAAATACAACGAGAAGACAATTGAAGCCGCAAACAGAGTTCAAAAGCATATGGAAGATGGCTTTGCCCTTCATTTCAATCGCGCTTATCGCACGCAAGGTTCCGTAAAATCTAAAACAAACATTCGCGTCCACAGTGATTTTGATTTGCTATCAGTGGTAAACCGCTATCAGTTTCTGCATACCGATATCCCAAATGATAATCCATACACCGCCACAAATCCCGATTCGGATATTTCAGATTTAAGGAAACAAGCCACCAAAATACTGAAGAATGTGTATTCAGAGGTAGATGATTCAGGTGATAAAAGTATTTCAGTAGTCAACAAGTCATTAAATCGAAAAATTGATGTGGTGTTTTGTTTTTGGTATGACACCAAAAGATTTCGAGAAACAAACGACGAATACTATCGAGGTGTCCATCTTTATGATTTTCCACAACAGAAAAGATTGCAGCAGGATTATCCCTTCGCGCATTTAAGTCAGGTAAACACGAAGGGTGACAATACATCTGACGGGTCAAGAAGAGGCATTAGGCTTCTCAAAACATTGAAGGCCGACTGTGAAACCGAATTAAAAATTTCTAGCTTCCAACTTACGACAATTGCCCACTCTATTGCAGATGACCGCTTACGGTATTCGCCTGGCAGTGAAATCAAAATCGCGAAGGCAATGTCGGTTGAGATGGATAGATTGCTCCAAAATCCAACGTATAGAAAGGGCGTGAGCAGTCCAAATGGAACTGAAACCCCGTTAGCAAAGGACGAGGTTGTTCCTGACATCAAAAAATTAAAAGAGGACTTGGATATTTTGATTTCGGATTGTGAAAGAGAAATACGCAGCTCTTTCGTTAGCGTGGCCATGTCTAACTATTAATATTTATGCCCGAGAAACCAAAAATATTCATCGGCTCATCAAAGGAGGGTCAAACAATTGCTGAGTTAGTCGCAACGGAACTTACAGATGTTGCCGATTGTAAAATTTGGCATCAGCAGTTTGATTTGGGCAATTCCGCCTTTGAAGATTTGGTAAATAAATTAAGCCTTTATGATTATGGCGTGCTAGTAGCGACATCCGATGATTTAACGCATTCTCGAAAATCCAAAAAAACCTCACCGCGTGATAATGTAATTTTTGAGTTTGGACTGTTTGCAGGTCGTTTGGGGAGGCAGCGAGCATTTTTGATGGCTGAATCGGGCATCAAAATTCCGTCGGATTTGAATGGTATCACCTTACCCTTCTTTCCTTCAGCCAAAGTCACAGGTTTGCGCAGTTTCTTTTCTTCAGCCTCAAACGCTGAAAAAAAACAGAAAGAGAAAATTACAGAATGCTGCAAAGCAATAAAAGGACACATTGCAAAGCGGAACAGCATTTTTGACTTTGGCTTCTTACCTTCCACATCACTTGCTTATGGCTATTATAGTAATTTCGTCCTTAAAACAGTCAGTAATTTACTGGAATCAAAAACATTGAAGCTTGGTAAAACATGTAATTTTCCAAAACATTGTGAAAAGGAGATTGTTGCCGCTGCGGGCGGTGCGCAGAAAATTGTAGACGGCATGAAATTCACGGATGTGAGTTTCACAATTCTTATTCCAGAGGGATTGTCGGCTGACATGTTCGATCATGCAAAGGCGCACCGCGTGAAAAATAACTGGGAGTTGATAAAGATAGATGCGGGAACATTTCGCCCATTTGATTTTTACATCGAAGCAGACAAGAGCGCGGCTGGTGTTTTGCAATTGTCAGATATCCCGCTGACTCTGAATTCACTCGCTGAATCAATCAAAGCCTACGTTGGCAAATCATACATTGGAGTTTCAGAAGCCGAACAATTACTTGAGCTTCGAGAACTGCGAACATTCAAAAATGTTCTCGATTATTTAATTTCCAATAATCCTATAACCAGGGGCAGAGTAAAAACTGAAGTCGTGAAACGATGAACCGCTTCCGCCAACAATTTATTTCCGGCTTGTTCGCGCTGATTGCTGCGACTGCCGGAGCGTTGTGGCTGAATGCAAAATACAACGCGCTGCCAAACTACGCCTACTTCACCGGCTGGGCGCTGCTGGCGGGGATGTTCGTGCTGACGATCTACAACGTGCGGAAAAAACTGCCGTTCCTGCCCCTCGGCAAATCCGAGACGTGGCTGCAAATCCACATCTACCTCGGCTTCTTCACGACGCTGCTGTTCCTCATCCACCTGAATTTCCGCCTGCCACACGGCTGGTTTGAGATCACGCTCGCGTGGCTGTTCGTGCTGGTCAGCGGCAGCGGCATGATCGGGCTTTTTTTCAGCCGCGTGCTGCCGCGCCGGCTGGCGACGCGCGGCGGCGAGGTCATCTTTGAAAAAATTCCCGCCCTGCGCCACGCATTGAAAACCGGGGCGGAAAACCTGGCGCTCGGCACGGATGCTAAATCACTGGTCATCGCGGAATTTTACACGAAGCGGCTCGCGCCCTTTTTCGCCGGCCCGAAAAATTCCTGGCTGCACCTCGCGGAATCGCGCCGCCCGGTCAGCGCGCTGCTCGCCGAACTGGAGGACCTGCGCCGTTTCGCCAATGACATTGAACGCGAAAAAATTGAGAAGCTCATCGCACTCGTCCGCCAGAAGGACGGGCTGGATTATCACCGCGCGTTGCAGCTCGCACTGAAACTGTGGCTGTTCGTCCACATTCCGCTGACCTACGGGCTGATGATCTTCACGGTGCTGCACATCGTCCTGGTGTTCGGATTTTCAGGAGGTGCGCGATGAGGGCGTTTTTAATTCCAGCGTTTAGGCTCCCTCTCCCGGCGAGGCACGAGTTAGGAGAACTTGAGCCGGGGCCATGCCGTAGGACAGGCGTCGCGCCTGTCTCATATTTCAAAAACTCCGCCTTCAGGCGTGCATACAGAATCAAAGCCGGCCAACGGTTTGATGAACGAGACATAAAAGTCAGAGACAGGCGCGACGCCTGTCCTACGCGCTGCAATCCATTCCCCGGAGGTGCGCGATGAGCGAGCAACTGCCAGCGCCGGATTTTGACGCGCAACATTACGCGCGGCCAAACCAGAACTGGAGCTGCGGCCACGCCTGCGACGGCAATGCGTGCCGCCAAGGCCCGGATGCCAAAGGCCGCTGCCGCGCGACCGCCGAGTGCAAGCCCGCCCTTAAAACCAATCCGGGCGAAACGAAAGGCCGGTGGCATTGCACGCGTCCCGGCGGCGAGTGCGAGTCCGGCCCGCTGCCGGACGGAACCTGCTGTCGTCCGATCGCAAAATGTTCGCCGGTGCCGACGCTGCGACTGATTCGCGGCCGAGTCACGCTCGCGGTCATCGCCGTGGCGTGTGCGGTGCTGCTGGTTTTGCTCGGCAGTCCGCCGTGGCGGAATAATTTCATCAGTCCCGGGGTCATTTCCAGTCCTCATTCCGGAGCAGAGTTTGCGGCGCTGGCGTTGACGAATCATCTGAACCAAAGCTGCGGCGCGTGCCACGTCGCGGGAAATGCCGGGCCGAATCCGATGATCCACGCCGCGCTGCATGCGGATCCCGGAATCCTTGACCTGAAAAAACTCGCGAACGCCAGGCCGGCGGAGCCGACGGCGATTGATGAGTCCTGCGTGAAATGTCATGCGGGCAGAAATTTTCATCAGCCCAGTTCGCCGCCAATTTCCTGCTCCTTCTGCCATGTGGAACATCAGGGCCGGGTGATCGCGGCGACGACGGACGCGAACTGCAGTTTCTGCCACGGCGACGCGGCGAAGATGCCTCCTCATCGCGTAGCAGCCGAGGTGACGAGGCTCAATTCAAAAACGGAAAACGGAAATAGTCAGAGCCTCCTCACGTCGGCTGCTACAATTCATCACTTTGCGGACGACCATCCGCAGTTCCGCTTCCTGGCGGAAAAACTGCGCGACCCGGACACTTTGAAATTCAACCACTCGCTGCACCTGACCGGCGCGACGATTCCCAATCTGCCGGGCGGCGCAAAACTGGACTGCACGTTTTGCCATCAGCCGGACGCATCGTCCGCGTTCAAGCGGCCGGTGGCATTTGAGAAAAACTGCCGCGTCTGCCACTCATTGCAGTTCGACCCGGAGACGCCGCAGTTGATGCTCCCGCACGGCAACGCGGATTTCGTGTCGGCATTTCTGCGGAGTTTGCCGAAACAGTATTTGAATCTCGCGGCAAAAGAGAGTCTGGCGGACGCGGATAATTTTGCCGCGAAGAAACTTGCTGGCTTGCGGACGCAGTTCGGCAGCGGCGAGGAACTGGAGCGGCGCGTATTTTTCAGCACGGCGACGTTCGGGCCGGAGGCGCAGATCGGAACTTTGAGCGGCGCGACGCGGTCGCTGTTTCCGGGCTGCGCATATTGCCACGAGGTGAAAACGGCGGCGTCCGGTCTGCCGCAGATCACGAAGCCGGTGATGCTGGAACGCTGGCTGGCACGCGCGAAATTCAACCACTTGAAGCACACGGGTGTTTCCTGCGAGCAGTGCCACGACGCGGTTCACAGCCGGGACACGGCGGACATTTTGCTGCCGCCGAAGGAAACGTGCCTGGTCTGCCACAGTCCGGGCGGCGGCGTGGCGGACACCTGCGCGGAGTGCCACAATTACCACAAGCCGCCGAGACGCTAGCGGGGTGGGAAACATTCAACGCCGAACATTCAACATTCAACATCGAAGGAATGGGTGAACCGGCAGCTTTTTTTGGGTGTTCGGTGTTGAATGTTGACCTCACATTTCCACCCCTCACCCCGGCCCTCTCCCCTCCGAGGGGAGAGGGAGAAGAAACGGGAATTCAGTTTTAGAAACGGATGGTGAGGTTCACGCCGCCGCCGGCGTCGAGCTTCTGATAATCCTGCACATAAAATCCGTCGGTGGTCGCGAGGTCATAGCTGACAAAGGTGCGGACGGAGATTTGGGCGGTGAGCGGGAAGATGAGCGCGAGGCCGAAGGAATTCAGAAAATCATCACGCTGGATCTGCGTGAAGTGCGAAAATTGAAACCGATAAAACGGCTGCAGCACCGCGTGGCGGCAGATCCGCCAACTGCCGATGACCGCCAGGCTCTGGTCGGTGCGGTCGTTGAAGGCAGCGGTGAACTTTGGCGAGGACGGGTGCAGGGCGGCGGGCGGGGCGGACTGGGTGAAGCGGTAATCGCCCTCGTAACGGACGGCGACGGCCACGGATTCGCACAGTTGAAAATCGCGCTGCACGGCCCAGCGCGGAACCAGTTCATGGTAGAATTCGTTGTAACTTCCGGAATCCAGCAGCCGGCGATAATCGCCGCCGAGGGTGAACGTCCAGTTTTGGCAGCGCCACGCGACGTCGCTGAAAATGGTCGAGACGTTGAAATCAAAGGTGTCGAGGGGAACATACTTGAACGAGGGGTAAACATGCACCGTGCCCGAAGCGAGGAGACCGTAGTTGAACCACTGGTGCTGATAGCCGAGGCGCGGTGAAAGCTGGCCGCCGGCAAATTCAAACGGCGTCGGGGCGAGGGCGGCCGACACGGTGCTGACGAGGACATCCGCGCCTTGTTTGCGCTGGTCGCCGAGGAAGACGTTGTCGGAGAAAAAAAACTGTTCGTCGGCCGAGGCTTCGATGTAGGTGCGGCGCGGCTTGAGTTTCAAAACGGACTGCGGACCCACATCGCTGGTCTCGCCCTCATAAAATTCCGGCACGGGGTTGGGAACGATGAGCAGGCTGGAAACGGATGCCAACTGGCGGCGTTGCTCGAGGCTGTCCACCTGCTGGCTGGCAGCGGGGATTTGCGCGTGGACGGCGTTCACGGCCAGCGCCAGAGCGAGACTGGAAAGATAAAATATTTTCTGGGGCATGATGATGAATGAGTTGATGTGCGGGCGGGCCGGTTAAAAACCCAGCGGAATAAAGCCGCGGCCGCCGGGGGCGCCGAAGACCGCCACGGCGGGTTGTGGGTTGAAAAAATTGGCCAATTTCTGCGCCGAAAGCGGCGGATGGGCGGCGTTCTGATAAGTGCCGTGATCAAGGGAGTTCAGGCCGAGGGCGAGTGACGGGGCATTGGTGGCATTGTTCGCGGAGATGCCGGTGTCCACCGCCCCGCCGGACGCGAGCAGATTATTTTGCCGGGCAATCGCCGAGCGGATGAGCGGTTGCGAGGGCAGCGCGTTGGTGAAACCATTGACGAGCAGCGAACCGGCGACGAGCTTGTCGAGGTTGATGTCCAGCACGGCGCTCAATTCCGTTCCGTTCGGCGCGACGAAAACCATCTGCCCGGCCTTGAGCGTGACGGATTTTCCATTGGGCAACGTCACCTTGCCGCTGCCTTCGAGCAGGATCACCTTGAACCCGCCGTCCGTCGTCGCCGACACAATGAGCGTCGTGCCGAGCACCGCCGCGACCACGCCGCCGGACTTGATGGTGCCGCCGCCGATGCCCTTCGGCGCGTGAAAGAGCAGGCTGCCTTTTTCCAAATTCAAGGTGCGTCCGCTGTCGGCGTAGGAAAAAACCGTGTTCGCCCCGACGCGCGTGATGGTGTGGTCCGGCGCGGTCAGCTCGGCGCGCGAGGCCGGCCCGGTGCGGACGCGGTCGGGCGCTTTCAACAAATCGTTCGGCTGGGCGGGCGTGGCGGATTTGCTGACGTTGGCGACGATCTTCACATCCTTGACGACTTCGGTGAAAGTGCTTTCGGTCAGCGGCGC
>JAYVCM010000246.1:0-2724 GCA_043749955.1 Limisphaerales bacterium
GAGCGACCGGGTGCAGACAAATTTTCCCAAGATCGGCACGCTGACGTTTGAGGAACCGGACGTGGAACGCTTTCCGGCCATCGAACTCGCGCGCCGGGCGGGGGAGGTTGGCGGAACGTTGCCCGCCGTATTGAACGCCGCGAACGAAATCGCGGTCGAAGCGTTCGTGAACCGTAAAATCAACTTTCCGCAGATCACCGCCATGGTGCGCCGCACCATGGACGCGCACAAAACCATTTCGCAGCCGGCGCTGGAGGAGATTCTCGCGGCTGACAGTTGGGCGCGAATCGAGGCGGCAAAATCGTGATTGTAGGAGACGACGTGAGGAGGCTTATTATTTTCGATATGCGATATTCGATTTACGCGCGGCACCCGGTCGCGAAATGGACTCGTAAATCGTATATCGCAAATCGTAAATCAAGCAGCCTCGACTCCTGCAAATGAATTGGCTCCGCGATTGCGATAAATTTTTTAACTGATATAGTTTCCCCTGATTTGACATGACCGTTTTACATTACATCCTCATCGCGCTGGAAGTCGTCCTGATTTTCAACCTCATCATCGGCGTCCACGAACTCGGCCATTTTCTCGCGGCGCGCTGGCGCGGGCTGAAGGTCGAGCGCTTCGCCATCTGGTTCGGCAAGCCGATCTGGAAAAAGAAAATCAACGGCGTGGAATACGCGCTCGGCACGATTCCGTTCGGCGGCTACGTCTCGCTGCCGCAGATGGCGACGATGGAGGCCATCGAGGGCAAAAGTGAAACGCCGGGCGAAAAGCTCCCGAATGTTTCGCCGCTCGACAAGATCATCGTGGCGTTCGCCGGCCCGCTGTTCAGCATGTTGCTGGCGTTCGCTTTTGCATTCGTCGTCTGGGGCGTGGGCCGGCCCACCACCGAGGCAGACAACACGACGACGGTCGGCTGGGTGCTGCCGACGGATGCGAATGGAAAACCCGGCCCGGCGTGGCAGGCGGGGCTGCGTCCCGGCGACGTGATCCTGGAAGTGGACGGCCAGCCCGTAAAACATTTTGCGCCGACTTCGGCGGACAGCGTGATGTGGCGCATCGTCACCAGCAGCGGCACCAACATCGCCATCAAGTATCTGCGCGACGGCCAGGAGGCCACGGTGCAGGCAACTCCGTTTCATCGTTCGACCAGGTGGTATGAACGCAAGGCGCTGCGGCAGATTCTCATTTCCTCGGCGAGCAAGGCGACCATTTTTGAAGTGGCCACGAACAGTCCGGCGGCGCTGGCCGGATTGAAAACCGGCGATGAAGTCATCGCCTTGAACGGCCAGAAAATTTACAGCTCCGATGCGGTGAACTTTGCCCAGATGGAGATGAGCAACAGCGTCATCAAGCCGCTCACGCTGACCATCCGCCGCGGCCAGGAGCAGTTTGACAGCACGTTGCTCCCCGTGAAACCGTTGTCGCCGACCAACACCATGCCGTTGCTGGGCATCATGTCGTGGCTGGGCGACACCAACGTGACCATGCTGCATCCGAAACCGTTCGAGCAGATCAAGGCCAGCGCCACGCAGATTTTCAACACGTTCGGCGCGCTCTTCTCCCGCAAGGGCGAGATCGGCGTGCAGCAGCTCGGCGGCGCGGTGATGATCATCCGCGTCTATAGCAACCTGTTTCAAGACGAGGACGGCTGGCGTCGCGTGCTGTGGTTCAGCGTCATTCTCAACGTGAACCTCGCGCTGCTCAACCTCCTGCCGCTGCCGGTGCTCGATGGCGGTCACATCACGCTGTCGCTCATCGAGTGGATCCGCCGCCGGCCGGTGCATGCGGGAATTTTGAACTACATCCAGTCCGGCTTTGCCGCGCTGCTCATCAGCTTCATGATTTACATCGCGTTCTTTGACGCCGGCGACTGGTTCCGCAGCTCGCGCGCCGACCGCGACGTGCCGGTGGTTTTCGCGCCGGCCAAATAAATCCAACCCGGATGAAAACGGAAAATACAAAACGGATAAATGGATTTGTGGATTATTGGATTACTGGGCGTTCACAAACCCAGAATCCATTTATCCATCAATCCATTCATCCACCTGCGTGAATCCACCCGCTTGAATCCACCGGCTGGATAATTCCAAACTTGCAACCAACAACCTTCAACTTGAAACTCTGAACGTGCGCTACTGCGAATCTCCCTACTTTCATCAACGCCGCCAGACCCGCGAGATTGTCGTCGGCGATCCGGCGCACGGCGGCTTCATCATGGGCGGCAATCATCCCGTCGTGCGCCAGTCCATGCTGACGTGCGACACGATGGACACGGCGTTGAGCGTGCAGCAGACGCTCGAACTCGTCGCCGTCGGCTGCCAGCTTGTGCGCATCACCGCGCCGACCGTGAAGGACGCGGCGAATTTGCAGAACATCGTCGCCGAACTTCGCAAGCAGGGCTGCAACGTGCCGATTGTCGCCGACATCCATTTCAAGCCCGATGCCGCGATGGAAGCGGTGAAATGGGTGGAAGTCGTCCGCGTCAATCCCGGCAATTACGCCGACTCAAAAAAATTCGCCATCAAGGAATACACCGATGCGCAATACCTGGAAGAGTTGAAGCGCATCGAGGAAAAATTCACGCCGCTGGTGCTGGAAGCAAAAAAATTAAAACGCTGTCTGCGCATCGGCACGAACCACGGATCGTTGAGCGACCGCATCATGAACCGCTATGGCGACACGCCGCTGGGCATGGTGGAGAGCGCGCTGGAATTTGCC
>JAYVCM010000247.1:0-9525 GCA_043749955.1 Limisphaerales bacterium
TTGATCGTAAAGTTCAACGGCGTCCACCTTGGAATGATCTTTGCGATCCACCCAAACGGTGAAGCGATAGCGCTCGGTGCGCATTGAGTAACCCATCAATCCGCCATTTTGCGAGCGGGGATACTGGCTGAACGCGGCGGATTTCCACGCGCGCTTCGGATCATCCAGCAATGGCTTGAAACTCGTGCCTTCCAAATGTCCCGGCAGCGGCAGCCCCGCGAGTTCCGACAACGTGGGATAAATATCCACAAATTCCACGAGTGCGTCAGTGTGTTTGCCAGCGTTCTTCATTCCCGGAACGGAGAGCAGCAATGGCGCGTTCACATCGTTCTCGACATTGCTGTGTTTGCACCACGCATCATGCTCGCCCAGTTTCCAGCCGTGGTCGCCCCAGAGGATGACGATGGTATTCTTGTCCAAGCCGAGGCGCTTGAGTTCATCGAGCAGCTTGCCAACTTGCGCGTCGGTGTAGCTCACGCCCGCGTAGTATCCATGCTTGAGCTGCCGCGCGAGATCGTCGGGGATCGAGCCGGCGGGAATGCCGTGATAGTTACGCAGCTCGCCACTGGTTATCACCGCGTAGTCCGGCGCGTCCTTCGCCCGAAATTTATTCGGGGCGAGTTCGATTTTGGCCGGATCGTAAAGATCCCAATATTTTTTTGGCGCAACAAACGGCAGATGTGGCTTGATGAAACCGACGGCAAGAAAGAACGGTTCTTTCTTCTTGCTCATCTCTTGCAGCGTGGAGATGGCCAACTCGGCGACCTTGCCATCCTGGAATGTGTTATCAGGCACATCGGCCGCCTCGAACGCTGGGCCACGGGAATTAACTCCGGTGGAAGGCGGACCATCAGGCGTGCTGGTCGCGCTCTTCTTGCTTTTCTTTTTGGCCGCTGGCTTCGCGTCGCCGTCCGGCTCACCTTCGTATTGACGCCCGTCGAGCTTTTGATTTTCCGGCAGCGCATACTTGATTGCCTTGGGCGTCTGCCACGGCACAGACCAAGTGGCGGGATCATCATAACCGCCGTGATAAATCTTGCCCATGCCTTGGACGAAATATCCGTTCTGTTTGAAGTGCTGGCCGAGCGTGACAACATTCGGTAGCGCATCGCGGAAGTGCGTGACGAGATCCCACACCTTCGTGGTGTCCGGTCGCGTGCCGGTCATCAAACTGGAACGCGTCGGCGAACAAACCGCTTGTTGGCAATAGGCGTGATTGAAAACCATGCCGGCTTGGGCGATGCGATCAATGTTCGGGCTCTTGATGTAGTCCTTGCCGTAACAGCCAAGTTCCGGTCGCAAATCATCCACGGCGATGAAGAGGACGTTGGGCTTGTCAGCCGCGTGGAGCGCGGCGAGCGGCAGCAACGCTGCGGCGACGATGAATTTCAACAAGTGTTTCATAAGTGTGGAGAACTTTGAGAGCTAGATGAGTTGATGGCGTTTCTATTTCAGTTTCTTCCCGCCGTTGCTGATGAATTCGTCACGCGTGACGATGCCGTCCTGGTTGGCGTCCATGCGGTCGAAACGATCCGCGGCTGCTGCAGCATTTGACTGATGCGTGGTGTAATATTCGCGCGTGAGCTTGCCGGTCTTTGCTGTGTCGAGCTTGTCGAACTTCGCGGCACGGTCGGCGGCCGGGTCAACCGCAGCCGCCGTCGTTGTGGCAGCGGGCGTGGCCTCCGCTTTTGCAGCGGCGGCGGCTTTCTTTTTGTTTTTCTTAGTCTTGTCACCGCGACCACTGCCCTCGCCTTTGACACCAGCACCGGGATTGAGTTCGGCAAGGGCGGCACTGAGACGCTGACGGGCAGCCACGGCGGCACCGTCTTTGGAATCAGCGGCGACGAGAATTTCCTCGAAAGGCGCATTTTTCATATCGAAGAGCTGGCCGGCCTGGTTGAGTTTCCAGCCCGCTTCACGCACGTAATAGTTTTCTCCAAGTTGCGTGAACGCCCAAGTGCGCGACGATTTGGTTTCACCTTTGACTTGGGGAAGCAGACTTTTGCCATCAATGATCCGATTCTCCGGCAACGGCGCTCCGGCAATTTCGGCGAAGGTGGGAAGCAAGTCGGAAGCGTCAGTGAAGTTTTCGTTCAGCTTACCGGCGGGGGTGACGCCTTTCCAACTGGCGATGAAGGGAACGAGCCCGCCGCCTTCTTCCATGCCGCCCTTTTGTCCGATGAGACGACGACCGCCGATGGTGGCGAGGTCAGAAGCGGCTTTGGCAGTGCCATTGTCGCCCATGAAAAAGATGACGGTGTTATCGCGAAGTTTGAGGCGGTCCAATTCGGCAAGGAGTTTGCCGACGAGTTTGTCCATGTAGTTAATGTTGTCGTTGTAAACTTGGGCGTAGCGCGCGGCGGCATCCGAGCCGGGGGAAGGCGGCGTGCTGTCGGGCGTGGGCAGGATTTGCGCATGCACGGGCGACATCGAGTAGTAGAGGAGGAACGGCTTGTCTTTGTTTTCGTTGATAAAAGCCATGGCGTCCTTGTGCATCAGGTCGGGCATGTATTCGTTGTCCGCCATCATCAGATTTTTCGCGTCGATGTTGTAAGGGCCGGGGTTGGCGCGGACACCATTTTCGGCACCTTTATCACCGGCGAGTCCATACTGTTTGACCCAACTCGCGGCGGCGACTTTGTTCCAATAGATACCGCTACCCTTGAAACTCAGCATGTGGTCGAAGCCCCACTCGGCTGCATCGCCCGACGGCAGGAGCTGGCCCCACTTGCCAATCATCGCGGTGGTGTAACCAGCTTTCTTCAGAACCGTGGGAACCATGACCTCGGCTTTTTCGCCAGTGCGGATGATGGAGCCACAAGCGTCCTGCGTGACGGCCCCCGAACGGAAGGCATAACGTCCCGTGAGAATCAGCGCGCGCGAAGGCCCGCAGAGCGGCGCGGTGTAAAAGTGGTTGAAGCGAATGCCGCTCTTGGCCAGCGAGTCAATGTTCGGCGTCTTGTATTTATCAGCTCCGTTCGCACCGATCTCGGCGAACCCGAGATCATCCGCGAGAATGAACACGATGTTGGGCTTTTTGGCCGGCGCATCGGCGGCAAGCAACGGCGAATGAAACCACGTCATCGCAGTGGCAACAAACAAGGCAGTGATTCGGAAGTTAGTTTTCATAGTTGTGGATTTCATCAGTGAATTTTTGCGGCGTGGCTATGGACGAAATTATTGTGTTTTTTGTTACCGGGTTTTTTAAGTTATTTGGTTTCTTTTTCAATCAAGCCCAGACTGGTCAAGAAGACCACGATATCTTCCCGTGTCTTCTTGTCCGCTGCTTTGCCCGCTTCGCCAAACTTGCTGGAGTTATAGGAATGGCCGAGACCCTCGAATGTCACGAGCTCGCAGCGACTGCCGTTGCTTTCCATCTTCGCCTTGAACGCGACGGAATTGGAATAAGGCACGGTCTTGTCCCCCGTCGCGTGAAACACAATCGTCGGCGGCATCTGCTTGGGCATTTGATCGGGAACCGAGCAAGCCAACGCTCGCGCGGCGGTTGCTCCAAAACGTTTCGTGCCACCGTAGCCGCCATCCTTTGTGTCGGTCACCGGATTCAGCAGCACCAGAGCAGCGGGCAAAAATTTTGGCGCAGGATCATTTTTGCCCGGACCGTCGGAAGGAATCGCCGTCCACGCCGCGACGTGACCGCCCGCCGAGCCGCCGTGCGCGATAATTTTCTTTGGATCAATGCCTAGTTCCTCCGCGTGTTCTTCCACCCAGCGCACTGCGGCCCGCGCATCGGACACGCAATCTTCCGGCGTGCCGTTGAAACGTCCACGCGTCCGGTAATCCGGCGCGATGCCGACGAGGCCGTAGTCCGCCGCCCACTTCGCCCAGCTCACGCTGCGTTCGGGCGAACCGCTCACCCAGCCACCGCCGAAGAAGCTCACAAAGCACGGGCGCTGATCTGACTTGGCCCAGTCCTTCGGCTTGACGACAAACAAACGCAAATCATTCGTGCCCACAGTGCGAAACACAAACGCCTCGCTGCCGGGAAGTGAAAGCGGTGTCACGTCTGGTTTTCTTTCCGCCGTGGCGGCAACCGTTGTCGCGCCGGGCGAGGCGGAATTGGTTTCCGCGCTGGCAATCAGCACGCTCATCATGATTCCGCAGAGCGCCACCGTGAGCGGGGCGCAGCTCGACGCCCGCGCCAAACTCCCTCTCCTCCATCGGATGGAGGAGAGGGCCGGGGAGAGGAGGCGCTTTTGTTCGTAGCACAATTGATTGGCCGGCCCCTCTCCCCAACCCTCTCCCCGCTCGTTCCTCGCAGGGCGAGGGAGCCGGAGCACCGAATTCATGAACAGTGTCAAGATGCACCCGGTGCCAAGTTGCGCCCGCATAAGAGTGAAGCAGGACGTTTTCGTTTTCATGGTTTCATCACGCGATAGAATCGCTGGTTAAAGTTGGTCACCTGCGTATCGGTGAAATTGAAAATGCCGTTCGTGCCGGCGGTGTTTGTCCGGAGCGGCAGCCACGCGACCGGCGGCGCAAGATTGGAAGCGGTTTGCAGCACATAGGACTGACTCGCCACCCCGGCGCCGGTGAGCGCGAACGAGCTGCGGTCGGCAGCCATGTTCAGGCCGGTGAATGTCGGCGGCCCGGCGACGGTGATGGAAATATTTCCCGTGCTGCTCGCGCCGCGACTGTCGGCCAACGTGTAGCTGATCTGATCCGCCCCGGAATAATTCGTCAGTGGCGAGTAGGAAATATTTCCCGAAGCCAGCACGACTGCGCCGCCGTTTGTGCTGGTCGCGCTGACGGCGGTGATGGCCAGCGCGTCACCGTCCGGGTCGGAGTCCGTGGCGAGAAGATTTGTAACAGTAATCCCCAGCGCGCTGTTCTGCGTTGTGACAGCTGTGTGCAACGCCGGTTCCGGCGGATGATTGTTCGGCGCGACGATTTCAACTTTGAATTCAGTGAACGTAAAATTCGTGGAAGTCTGCGCCTGCAACGCGGGCCGGAACACAAACGTATCGAACGCGGTCGTGGAAAAATTCGTGTCCGTCCACGTCCCAGTCATGCCCGCGCTCCAGCCGTTCGTGGTGGAAAAAGTTGCGGCGAGATCCAACGACGCAGCATTACGCGTCACGAGCAGTTGCAGGACATACGGAACGCCGTTGCTGAAACCTGGATCGCCGGGGGATGACCCGCCCAAAGTTGTGATCGCCGAAGGGTCGCTGCTGTAATCGGCGATGGTCGAAAGCAGATTCGCGCTGGAAAGATTGGTGCGCTCCAAAAACTGCATCGAGCTGCCGAAGGTCTGGCCGAAATTCATATTGGCCATGATGCCGGCGTGGCCGGTGCCATTGGGATTTGATCCGTCCACAACGGTCCGCGTGCCGCCGCTGGAATTGAACAGGCCCAGCCGCAGGCCCTTTGAGGAGTTGCTCGCGTTCACGCCCGAAGTGGTGAACGCCAGCGTAAGGCGCAGTGCGTCGGACACCTTCAACTGCGCGAGGCTCGCGGAATTGGACGTGAAATAAGTCCACCACGTCAACGTGCTCGCGGGGTCGGGCGCGCCGATCAGGCTGTTTGTCTTCGCCGTCAACGAAGCCGCGACGTTCGCATACCACGCGGCTTCATCCGGTAGACTCGTGTCGCTGCGCGTGCCGTCGAGCCATTTGTCATCCAGCACCAGATTCGTGCTGCTGACAATCAGCGTGAGCGTGGCAACGGCGCTCGTGGCCGCGCCAAAACCATTCGTCACCACGAGAAAATAATTCCCCGCGTTCGCCGCCTGAAAATTCGCGACCGACAAAACATTTGTGTTTGAACCGACGGCGTTCGTGCCATTGAAGAACCATTGGTAGCTCAACGGCGCGTTGCCGAAAACATTTGCGGAGAGAATTGCCGTGGAACCGCGCAAAATATTCTGGCTCGCCGGCTGACTGGAAAACACCGGCGGCGAATTGGTGGTCAGCACCACCACCGAACTTGTCACCGAGCCAAGGCTGTCGCTGACGACCACAAAATAATTTCCCAGATTACCGACGCCGACATTGGTGATGTTCAGCACCGCATTCGTTTTTCCGGCGAGGCTGCCGGCGTTGTAAAACCATTGGTAGGTAATGTTCGTCCAGTCCGTCGCGCCGACGATGAACGAAGTGTTGCCGCCGAGCGCAACCGCGCTGCTGACCGGCTGGTTGGTGATGCTCGGCGTATGCGTCACGTTCAAACCGTAAAACGCCACGCGCCCGCCTTCGAGATCCGTGCCGACGTTGTCCTGGCAATAATCGCCCGCCTTGAAATAAAACGTGTTTGTCGCCCAGCGCGGGTCGGTCGAATAGACATTCAGCGAATTCGTGACGCCGTTGACCGCGATGGTGATGAGGCCGTTCACCATTTGCACCTGGTAGGAGATGTTGTTGCTCAAGCCGACGTTCGCGTAGTTGAACGTGAAGTCCGACGCGTCATCATACGAATCAGTCTTGATGCGCCCCTGAACCGTTCCGTTGTTGTAAAGCATGAACACGAGCGGAAATGCATTGCCGGTGAATGCCTTGATCTGGCCGATGCAGACGTTGCCGCTGCTGGGAACTTGCAAGACCTGGCACTGCGCGTTCATCGTGTGAACTCCCTGGCCAAGCCAGTCCACGCTGGTGTCGTTGGTGTTCAACATCTCACGCAGCTCGCTGCGCGGGTCACTCGATCCGCTCGTGGTCGCGCCGGTCACGGGCGCCCAAAACGTCATCGCGCCGTCCGCGCCGGAATAAAAATATTCGCTGGTGTAACCGGCGAGCAACTGCGGGGTCAAAATTTCCATCACGCCAAGATTTGTTCCGCTCAACACGCCGTTCGGGTCAATGGGCAGTTGCAATTTCCAATGGCTCAAGTCAAAGAAATTGACCGGCGGAAGCGTGAAGGCCATGCCGTCAAACGTGGAAGTGTTCAACTTGGTGTTGTCCGCCGCGCACACAGCGAGTCCCGCAAGCGTGTTGGTCATCGTGACGCTGGTGCTGCCCATCTGAATCCAGTTCACACCGTTGCTGGAGCTGAAGCCGGTGAAGGTCGAACCCACGCGCGTAAGCCTGACCCAGCACGGCGTATTCGTGCCGACGGGCGAGTTGGCGGCATTGAATGTGGCGAGCGTCGTCGCACTGCCGCCGGTCGTGGTGCGCGCCTCCATCTTGATGGCCGTCGGCTGGACGACCACGTCCACGAACTTGGAATTCACATTGGTGCTCTCGCGGATCATCACGCCGGACTTGGCCGAAGCTGCGGTGTAAGGCTGCGTTGAAACGCGTGCCGTGAGGATGAATCCGTTCGTCCACGGCTGATAAACGAAATGGAAATTGTCCGACGTTCCGGAGATCGCCGAGCCGCCGCCTTTCACCGCAAACACGCTCTGATAAAAATCGGCGCTGCCGGTAATACCCGGATTGTTTATGTCCAGATCCACCCAGTTCGCCGGAAGATTTCCAACCGTGAGAAACGCCGTGGTTGTGTTGGTGAAAGTCGCGCTCGTGGCCGTGACCAAAATGGTGTAGCGGCCCGGAGGCGTGGAGTTGGAAGCCGTCACGCTCAACACGGAAAAACCAAAACCGTTCGTGATGAAAGCCGAATTGAAACTGGCGCTCGAATTGGGTGGCAGATTTGACACGCTCAACGTCACAAGATTCGTGAAGCCGTTGTAGGCGCTCAACAGATTCGTGTAGCTCGTGGCGCGGCCCGGCATCACCGTCTGGCTCCACGGCATCGCGGCGATGGTGAAGTTTGTGGCCGCGACATTCGGGCCGACGTCGTTGGTGGTGAGCGGACGGCGCGTGACCGGCGCGCTGGAAAATTCATCCGCGCCGATGTCCGCAATGCCGCTGCGCGGCTGGCCGTCCATGTCGGTGACCACTTCAGCGATGGCGGCGAACGAAGCATTGGTGGCCGGGCTGTTCGACGCGATGTGAAACGGAACGCTGGTGTTCGTAGCGAGCTGCGGATTGATGTGCAAATAGCCACCCGCCGGGCTGCCGACGTAGGACGCGCTGCCCCAAAAAATATTGGTCTGCCAGATGAAGTTGGTCTGGCCCACAGCGGCGGCAGAACTGACAAACGTGCCGGAGTTGCCTTGCAGCAGATTGTTCGCAACCACAAAGTCGGTCGGATAAAAACCGCGAACGTCTTCGTCCAAATAAGCGGAGCAGTTCACCAGCGTGTTGAACATCACCCGCGCGCGATGTGCCGCCGCGTGAAATCCACCATTCAGCGCCAGGTAGCTGTCGGAAATCTGCGGCGCTTCGCCCGAGCCGAACACGATGCCGTCGGAGCCTTGGAGGTAGTTGTTGAAAATCAAATCGTCATCGCCGTAAAAACGGATGCCGCTGGAGTTCAAAAAGAAGTTGCCCTCGACCCGCCCACGATTCTGCGAGCGCAAACTGATCTGGCCGGTGCTGTTCGTCAGCGTGTTGAAGCGGATGACACAGTCGGAACTTTTCACCGAGATGGCTTCGGGGTCGCCATTCGCCTGCTCAAACAGATTGTTTTCAATCACCGACCAGGACGAGATCAATTGATACGCGCCGACGCCGAGCCGGATAGATTCGCCGCCGTTGCTGCCGGGGTATTGGTGGTTGAAAAAATAATTGTCGTGCACCCACAGCCGCTGGCCGAGGTCGGGATAGTTTCCGTCGAGCGTGATGTATTCGCCCTTCTGCACCTTGTTGCGGAAAATATTGTGGTCCACTTCTGTATCATCGCCTTTGACGTAGCACCAATACTGCACCGGATCGAAATCAAACGTGTTGCGCGTGATGCGGCAGTGCGACGAACCGGACTCGACGCGGAAATAATCACCGATGTTGGCGTCGTTGGTGTGCGTGAAATAAAAACCCTGGATGATGACGTAGCTGCAGCCGTTCAGATTGAAACCCGAAGTGCTCGCGCCGGGAGCGCCGATGATCTGCGCGCCGCCGATGGTTTGCGCGGTGATAAGAATCGGCTGCGTGGCCGTGCCGGAGCGCGTGACGCTGATGTAGCTCGTGCTGGTATAAACGCCGTTGGAGAGAATGATCTGGTCGCCGGGATTGGCGGCGTTGATGCGGGTGATCAGATTTGTGAGCGTGCCGACGTTGAAGACGGCGGCTTTCAGGCCAGCGCACGGGATCAAGAAAATTGCCGTGAGTGCCGCCGCGAAACGCCATGGATGAAGACAGAAGCTCAATAAAATTGCCCCACTGATGTGTGAGGCAACGATACGTCGCGGCAGATTCCGTCCATTATTCATTGAGGTAACAAAAGCTAACATCCGCAAGCTTGCCCGTATTGTCGGATGAAACGTGGACAGGTGCAAATGTCTCAAAGACCGTCTGAAAATGTGGCGGCAGGCATCCTGCCTGCCGTAGAGGGCGCGCGTCCCGCCGCCCGGAAAAAAGCTTCGCATTGGGAAAGGCGCTGACATTACCGCAGCTTGATTAGTGCCCACGCCGATCCGCCGGGCTAGAAGCCACGGCTCTACGTCAGCCAAGATGGCCGACGCCACTTTTTTAAGACAGGCTTTCAAGATTTCCCGGCCGGAATATCCACGCG
>JAYVCM010000248.1:0-11804 GCA_043749955.1 Limisphaerales bacterium
ATGCCCCTGGCATCCAGCAGTTGCGCGCCGCCGGCGACCTTCACGATGAGCCGGCTGCGGTCCGCGCCCAGATTATAAACCGCGTGAAACAGCCGGGGCACGCCGGAGTCCACAAACATATACGGCATGGCGCCGGCCTTGGCGGTGTCAATGTTCGAGTCCGGGAGCATGATGTGGAGCAGGCCGCCGATTTTGGTCACGGGGTCGTAAATCGTGATGCCCAGGCAGGAGCCGAGCGAGTAGGTGACCAGCTCCGCGCTGCTGTCGTTGCTGGCCAGCATGTCGGCCACGCCCACGACGAGCGCCTTGCGCGGCGGCGGCATGACCCAGGCCGGGCGCGGCGGGAACGCGGCGGCCACGGGGCTGGCGGGAGGAGGATTCATGGGTTGCGCCCGTCCGGGCGGCGGGCCGTTGCGGGCGGTGGCGTCTGCCATTCCTGAAACATTTTTTTCAAGTTCACGGATTTTTTTTCCAAATTTAATCGCCGGGGATGCTTTGCCGTGGCCGGCCTGGCGGACGGGTTCCATCCGTCCGCAGCTTTATCGGCGGACGCGGCCGGCGCTTGAGGAAGTTTTTTGGCGAAACGGGCTGGGGAAGACCATCCTGGAACGAGCAGTTGAATCAGCCACAAAAAGGCACAAAAGGCGCAAAGAAATTGAGGCCAGCCCGCTTGGTTTGGCGGTGAAAGAATTCCCCCGGCGGGTGAGGCTTTCGCGAAATGTTTCGTTCGCTTGGTCCCTCGGTTTTGTGCCGCTTGTGCCTTTTCGTGGCCATTCGACGGCGGCTTTTGGGATCATCTTTTGCGATGCCCTTAAACTCCCGGCTGCTGGCTTTGGAGTCTGTGCCATTGCGAGCCATCGAAAAATTCAGCCTGGTTTTGAGAATCCAAACGTGCCGGGACGCCGCTGCCGGAGACGCCGCCAAAATCCGTGCCACCCAAACTGCCCGGCCTCGGCACGCCCGCGCCAGCGCCGGTGGCTTGAACAAAATATTTCTTGGTAATGCGCTCATCCGTCAAGGTTCCTTCAATGTGATGTCTTGCCGGCAATGCGGGCAGGAAATTTTCTGACCCAAAGCGTGCGCCGGAAATTCAATGTGCCCGGCGCAAAAGAAACAACTCAGCTTCAAATTTTCCTCACGGCGGAGCGTTAGCGTTTTTTCACAGTGCGGACAGGGGATTTTCTGGCCCTCGTTCTGGAGCGCAAACTTCACATGACCGCCGCAGCCCGGACACGACATTTTCCAAAAACCGTCCCGCCCCGTTTGCACCGCCACCACGCGTGGTTTGCGCTCGCGTTTCACCAGCCAGAACCAGCCCAATGACAGGTATGCGCCCAGCAACAAGTAATAAGGCATGATTGCCAGCACTTGCCCCGTGATTCCGTGCGCCAGATGAAAAGGGTCGGACAGGCTGCCGATGAAGCTCTTTTCTATCTGGATACCTTGCGATTGGATTGCCAGCTTGATCAACAAGAAATTGGTCATGGCCCAAGCCAGCAAATACAGCCGGGTTGAGGTGCTCTTGAGTAGCAGCAAGGCAGCACCCACGAGCAGTTCCGCTACAATCAAAATCCACAATTCATCCCGCACATTCAGGCCAAAAAACTTATCCTTGGCCTGTAACAACCTGTGCGCCGCCAAGGTGTCGTGAAACAGGTTGGCAAACCGAACCCCTGCCGCCGCCAGCACCAGAATCCCGGCGGAGAAAAGAAATTTTTTGGTGAGATTGCTGGTCATGTTTGTAAATGCCAACTGCCGTTGCAAACCTTTCATTCACGGCGCAGGAACCGCGTTGCCCAACCGCATGAGGTCAGGGTCGGAATGTTTTGAATAGAGCATCGCTGCCGGATTGATTTCGGAATTAGGGCGTTGGGATGCCGTGTCATCAGCATTGAAGTTCGCATTGTGTCCGTTCAAATACGGGCCGATCCATTTCCAATGCTCGACATGGCCGTCCGTGAAAGAAAGGTTGCAACCTTTGGAATGGCGGTTGGCGGGCAGGTTCCAGTAGTTGTTTGCGACGGATGCCTCGTGAACCCCAAAGGTTCCGTTGTCTATGCTGATGGCGTTCTCATCAATCAGGCAGAAGACTTCCGATGGCGAACGGATTTGGCCGGTTTTTTTTGCACCAGATTTCTGGTTGTTGCTGCCGAGCCAGACGGACATCGAATAACTGCGGTTGTGCGGCACATGATTGCCGGCTCCGTCCCACACATAAGCCCCGCTGGCGGGACAACGATACGAAGTTGCGGACTTGATATGCGGATACAAGGCTCCGCCAGTGACCTGCGACAAATAATTCGCCGAGTATTTTTGCACGTTGCCAAGCACCCACGCATTCGTGCCTGATTCCGTCAAGTTTGCCGAGTTGTCCACCAGCAAATCTCGCTCATCATCGGAGTAAATGTGGATGCTCGTCTGCAACTGCCGAACGTTGTTCAGGCAACTGATACTTTGCGCCTTGGCCTTGGCCGCGCTTAAGGCCGGCAGCAGCAATGCGGCAAGGATGGCGATGATGGCAATCACCACCAGCAATTCAATCAGCGTAAAGCCTGCCGGGCAGAAACTTTTTGTTTTCATATTCGGCCTTTGCCGCTTCCGTCACTTTAAGTTTTCAAAAATAAATTCCACCACTTTGCGCTCTGTATTCCGGTTTTCGGCCACTTTCCAGTTCAAATGCCCGGTGTTGGTTTGCACCAGCAGGCTCACCTTTGCGCCGTTGGATTTTGCTGATGCGACAAAGCCTTGGAGCGCGGGCAGGTAACGGTCTTGGTCGCCGGAAATCACCATCACGGGCGGCAGGGTGCTTGGTTGAAAACGGGAGCCATAGTCAAAACCGGAAGGGTGATCCAGCACCGCACCCCGCCACGCCGACGGGTGGTCGGCAAGCAATTCGTTCACTAGCTGCTCACCGCTGCTCTGGCTACAGAGGAATACATTGTTGGTGTCGAACGATTCATTCTTCGCTGCGAGTTCCTTCAAAATGCCCAGCACATCCTCGGCGGCGGCTGCCTGGTTATTCAGGTTCGCATAATCACGCCCATAGCCATCGCAACCGCGATAGTTGACGGCCACATAGTAAAAACCAAGACGGGCGAACAACTGCGATTGGAGGTCAAACACTTTTTGAAACTGCCAGGTTGCGGGTGGCAAATAAACTATCACCGGACTCCTCCGGGCAGCACGGCCAGATGCCGGGGGCAGGACAAAATATGGCACTCCCACGCCATCCGCACTTTTGTATCTGGACTCGACTGGCATGGTGATTTTGTTGGTATCAAAACCGGCAGGCGTTCCACTGACGATCTGGCGCAATTTTTTGGTGTCCAAGTCATATTCCCAAATACCATGCGGCTCCATCCCCGATGCGGCGGTGACATAGACCCGGTTTCCGCCCGGAGCCACTGTGTAATTGACCACGCTGCCACCTTCAAACAGGCTTGTGTCATCACTGCTTATTGGGCTGCGCAAGGCCAGATAAAAACGGTTGCTGGAATTGCCGACGTAGGCAAAGCCGGTTCCCTCGCGCAAAAGCTGTCCATTGTAGGTGTCCTCATGCGTCAACTGCTTCAATTCTTGTGTGGCCGGGCTGAATTGAAAAAGAAAACGCTCGTTGGAAGTGCCGGGCCGGGCGCAGAAAAAATAATTACCCGAACGGCCATCAAACCGCAGCCAGCGGAGCGAATCAAACGCATTCGTTTCAAAGCGGCTGACGGCCTCTGGCTTCGGGTATTTGTCCGCCGTCAGTTCACACTCGCAAATGTTGCCATTGCGGATGAACCCCGCGCGATTGGAGGATATCAGCACAAAATCACTCAAGGCGTTATAAACCTGCCGCCGGGTTTTGGTTGCCAAATCCAGGACAAGTTTTTGCGAGTAATCTTTGCCGATGGGCGTGACGCTGAAAAAACAGGTGTTGGTTCCCAGCCACGCCACCGAACCTTCGATTGCGCCGGAATTGGTGGTAAGCCGTTCACTTTGGCCGGTGGTTTGGCCATAGACACTGATCCACGTCTCGTTCAAAAAACTGCCGCCCGTGCGCGCCTGCGGCAGCAGTTCCGGGGAAACTTCCGCATACGCCAGATAACGGTCATCCGGCGACCAGCCAAAAATCTGGCTCACTTCATTGCTAGTGGAAATGGCTTTGATCGCCCCGCTTTCAAGATTTACCAGAAACAACCGACGGCCATTTTCCACTGGCTGCAGGTAGGCGAGGTTTTTGCCTGTGTTGTCCGGCATTAGTGTGCGGAACATGGGTTCGACCGAATAGATTTCCCGCAATGCCGCTTCCCATTGTGGCTCCGTGGCAATCTCCCGCCGTTCACAGCCACAGAACAGCGATGCCAACAGCACCAGCAAGAGAAGGCTATGAAGCTGATGTTTCATGTAGGCGTTTCAATGCTTTTTCTATCAACCATCAACCCTCCACTATCAACTTTCCGTGCCGCTCCCAACTCCAGCAGCACCCAAAACACCGCCGCCGTGGGCAGCTTGAACAATCCGCCGTCAAACCAAAACGCCACCACAAACACCAATGCCCCCGCCAGACAAGCCGACCGTAGCGATTCCTTCTCCTGCCAGAGTGGGATAGGCGTCTCGCCTGTCGGGCCAAGGGGCAATCCTCCTTTCCTCACAGCCGAGACGGCTGTGCCACTACCCAATCCCTTCTCCCCCACCGGGGGAGAAGGCCAGGATGAGGGGGCTGCCCATACTCCCTCTCCGCGTTTGGCAGGGGCAGCGGGGTCAAATGGGGAGAGGGCCGGGGTGAGGTGCAGCCTTGGACTCTTTCTAAAACACAACCCCACATACGCCACAAAACACACCAACGCCGGAATCCCCAACTCCGTTCCAAGCATCAAATAATCATTCGTGGTGATGGCGGCGGCACCGCCTTCTGGTGGGGAATAATTCTTGTCATAAACACTGACCGCGTTGTTCCAGCCGACACCGAAGGGATGATCCCGCATTATTTCCAAACCAGCCAGCCATGCGGCGGCACGATGTTGCGCCGATGGCCGGCTCAAGTCTGCGCGCTTGATATACCACGGGGCATCGTCCGCCGTGCTGCCCCAAAAAAAGCAAACCACCAGTGCGGCGATAGCAACGCCCGGCAACACATACCGCCATTTCAATTTGCCGTAATTCCAAGCCAAATACAGCAGACCCACTGCCGCCCCCAGCCAAGCCCCCCGGCTATAACTCATCACCAATCCAACCACCATCATCCCCACCGCGATGGTTAGAAACCAGGCCGTTTTTGAATTTTTAATTTTTAATTTTGCATTGTGTGCGAGCAATCCGATTGCGAGCACCACCCCCGCCCCCATCAGCATCCCGTAAATGTTTGGATTATCCCAAAGCCCCGTCCAGCGCAGCCCTTGATAAAAATAATTCGGCACATCCAAATGCCACCACGACGAAAAAGCCAGTAGCAAGATTACGCCAACAAGAAAGTAGTAGACGACGTAAGGAGTCTCTAATTTATTTTCGTGCTTTGAAGTGAGACTCGTCACCTCGTCTCCTGCGAAGAACCTCGCTCCTTTCCCCAGTGTCACGCCAGCCAAAAGAATGATGGCATCCGCAGCCTCCAAAGATAATGCATAACCGATGAAGAACGCAGCAATGGCGATAAGCAGCAGACCGATCAACGGCAAATCATTCAGGCTGAACGTCAGGAAAATAAAAGAACCACACCAGACAGCAATGCAAACCAACAGTATCCATTGAACCGATAACAACGCTGCTTGAAGTTCGCGAAAAATGCCATTTTCATAATACAGGACATATCCAAAAAAGCAGATGAACACGATTACCAATGGCAATGTGACATTTATCAGCCTGAAAAACTTTTCCATAACTTTGCCTTTAGCGTCATAGGCGCGGCATAATTGTAGCTTCATCAAGATCAAAAATAAAGCTCCTTCAGGAGCGGCATATTTTTTACATTCATTTCCGAATATGTCGCTCCTACGGAGCTTGAGATGTTTTTTCCGCCGTCGCCAGAGCCAAAACAAGGTTGGCGTAGCTGCTTATGAACAGAAGGCTCAAAAGCTAACGCTGAAATCGTCAATTAGGCGGAATACAAACGCAAGTAGTGTTAGCGGCAAACATCCCGCATACACAACTTTTAGTGCCATCTGCCGGACAGTATGCAGGCGATCCATTTGGATTTGTGCAGATGCTGTAGGCAGCTTCAGCGCATTGACCATTACTAGGGTTATCGCATGCAGCCTTGGCTACAATCGCTACCATAATTGCCGCTGCCATCATTAATATGTGTATTTTTTTCATTTTTAGCCTTTCTTTATTTATTTTGTTTCTTTGGTTTGTTTTTGAGATACACAATGGATAGGATTACCAACGGTGCTAATGTAGTCACCAACAATAACCAAGCCACCCAATGTTTCTCGTTATTGGCGTAGGTTGCGTATTTACGTCCATGTTTGAGATAATCCCCAACCTGAGCCAAAATTGTCGGATCGTTGTCGCTTTTCCAAAAATCACCTGCGCCTAATTTATATTGCGCATACTTGAAAATACGGCTTTCATTAGCCTTTTTATAACGATAGTCTTGAACCTGTGTTGGCATGGTAATTTCCGGCAATACATTTTCATCTCCTTTGCTTAAAGTTATGCTTGTTGCCCTTAAATCGAATATATGCCAAGGATGAGGAAGAGCTCCATTTTTTGGATCCCACCAATAACCTTCGAGTTTTGATGCCAAAGGTATGGTGAGACCGTTTGTGTGAAACCATTCTGTAGTTATATAACGATTCTTAATAAAACCATCTGGAGTGGCCCTTCTTAAGCCAAGTGTCATTAAATCTTCGTTGTAATCCTGTAGAGTTTCAGGATAATCAAATTCGGGGCGAAGCAATTCTTCATTATCGCTTAAATCCAAGGTTTTATCCCTAACGATTTCACAATGACTAACAAATCTTCCATCCTCTGTGAACTCTATAAGCCATTTATAACCATAAGATCTCAAATTGTCCCGTGCGGATGTCGTTGGCGTGGGCATATCTATCAATCCTGCCCTATTAGTGCGAACCGTTCTCGGCGACAAGCCATAGGTGAACCATCCTATGGTTGCATTCATCTCATCTAACGCATGAGGAAATCCCGGCGAATTTTCTATCATCGCTGTTTGACTATTTGTCAATGGGATTTGATCTGCGCCTTTTGCCAAAAATCCATATTTTGATTCTGGTTGTATTACATATGTGTTAGTGCCGTCATATACTATTTCCGCCCACCATCTAGGACGATTTATATTTGTAACGCATAATTTCCAACCATCTCCTGAAATCGTTGCGGCGAATTTATGATGTGCATGGTATTGAGGGGTAGGCTGTCCAGTTCCAGGAGCGTAATCCTGCCAATCTATTGTTCCTTCAATGTGTATTTTATCTTCACTAAACACATTTTGACAAACAAGCAGAACAAGAAAAATTACTATCAGTCGCGAGCTAAAGCTCAATACTTTATTAAGAACAGAATATAGCCATGGTATTGCGGTAAATGTAAGAGCCCCTAACGTCAATATTGGAACAATTATTTCTTCATGTTTGCTTAAATGAAACAACCTGCCCAAAAGGCCAGTGCATCCGCAATAGGTGCCACCCAGATAGTTAAATGCCCACCTATACCAAAACATAATAAAAACGAATGTAAGAATTATCACATTCGTTAGATTACGACCGCACATATTCAAGCATAGCACACCGACTATCGCCTCTGTTAATCCAGCCACTAAATATAAAGTCCAGTTGCTTAAAAATGGAAATACAATGTTTTTTAGGTGGTGGGTTGCGTCGGGCAGAAAAAGAAAACCAAAGTGAGATCCCGCGAAGGTCAATAAAATAATACCAGCACAAAAATGCAACCAACAACTAAAATTTTTATTCTTAAACGCCATTTTTATCCATTTTCGTTCTCACCCTGCCACAGGAATACTCACAACATCGCTCCATTGGCCGACGCGGTCGTAGCCTCCGAGGTTAGTTGAGAGTTTGTGGTTGAGAGTTGAGAGATGCAACACGGAACCAAAGCCAATTGGTTGTTGATGGTTGATTGTTGAGAGACGGGAAAGACGGCTGGAAAGCAAAACACCAAATAAGCTTGCGGAACAGCGGCGGGAGACTTGGGGACGACTAAAGGAGTTCCGCATATTGCGCGGTTGCGCGGTTGCGCGGTTGCGCGGTTGCGCGGTTGCGCGGTTGCGCGGTTGCCTCATACAACGGCCACCTGAATGTTGTAAGTCCACCCATAACTTTCGGCATGACTTAACCGGACAGTTGAAACAAAGTCAATGACTTTGTTTAAATATTTTCAAAACATTGCCGGCAGGAGAAATCTGGCAGGGTTTGCCGTTGCGACGGAACACCGAGCACCGTCTCGGCCAGTTGCAACCGGACTAACTTCGAGCCGGGACGGTGCCCGGCGTTCCAACTATAACGCTGCCAAAAATCTCCATGTGATCATCGGCCAGTGCATCTTGACAGGCCGCCGCCGGGTCGCGGTTTTCCATACCCGTCTGAAACCGAGCGAACCGTCCCTGAATCCGCTTGCCGGCGACGGGACGCTAAAGTAGGTTGCGGCCATGAAACGCGAAGACATCATCCGTGACATTCACGGGTTGGATGCAGATCTGGCGGCGCTGGAGAAACAATACGGCCTGTTGTCCGCCGATTTTTATCATTGCTTCCGGGCGGGCGAATTGGAGCAGACGCGCGATTTCATCCGGTGGGCGGGCGTTTATGAAGCCAAGCTGGAGCGGGAGTCGCACTACCGCCAACTGGTCTATGAGCATCTTCGGGAATTGCACCGGCGTTCCGGTGCGGGCGCGCTGACGTTGGAACCGGCGGGCGCATGAGCGCGCCGCTGGAGGATATTGCCAGCTACAGCGCGTGGATTTATGCGCTGGTTGAACGCCACTCTTTCGTGACCCATTCCACCCTGACACTGGCACCCATTGGCGCGACGCTGGCCAGATTGGAAGGGCGCGTTGAATGTCCGGGTGCGCTTCGCGTGGAGGTTTGGGAATTGATTGATTTTTCCGCGCACCTGATCCGCACTTACAGCTACGAAGCGTATCGGGGCGATGAAAAAATCTGCTGGTATGATTCGTGGCCGCACCCGGAAATTCCAACCCTGGCAGCCACGTTTCCGCATCACCGGCATATTTTGCCCGGACTACGCGACCATCGTGTGCCGGCGCCGGGAATCCAATTTGACGCGCCCAATCTGGACACCGTTTTGGCGGATGTCCGCCGTGAATTTCTTCTCTGAATTGAGGCTTCATACAATCACAGGTTCAAACTATCCCGCCATCGCAGGCCCGGCAGGTTGCTTGAATAACTCGCCGGCGGGACGCCAGCGCTCCCGGGTTCAGGCCGCCGCCCTGAACCGCGCCCAGCCGGGAACTTAAGCGGCAAATTCCGCACTCAAGTCCGCGCGTGTTTCCGCCGAAATGATTCCGGGATGAATTCCTCTTTTGCCTGCCATCTGACATGAGCGCCATCTTGACCGAGGGCGACGCGGCCTTGGAAACTAGGCCGGACGCCCAAAAAATTGTTGCGCCCGCCGCCGGAAAACCGCGCGGGGCGGAGCCGGAATTGTTCTGGCAGAACCGCGAGCTGACCGCGTTCCACCGCATCTCGGAAGTGATGCTGTCCGGCGAGTCCGAGCAGTCCATCTTTGACACGATCGCGCGGGAGACGAGCGGCATGACGGATTTTCCGATGGTGTCCATCGAGCTGTGCGATTTCCCCCGCGCGGTGATGATCTATCGCGGCGCGCACGGCATGCCGTTGCACGAGATGCCCACGCCGTTCGAGGTGCCGATGGATGTGACGCTCTCCGGCCAGGTGGCCCACACCGGCGAACTGCTCGTGGAACACAATGTCTCCGACCGCCGCGAATATGCCGCGCCCATCCTGCGGCTCTTCGGCGTGCAGACGTTCGTCTGCCTGCCGATCAGATCGGACGGAAAAATCGTCGGCACGCTGTCGCTCGCGCACAACCTCCGGATCGAAGTGGAGCCGCGCGTGGTCAACGCCGCCACGAGCCTGGCGAATTATCTCTCCACCTTGTTCGACCGTTTGCAGGCGCGCGAGGCGGCGCGGCGGACCGAGGCGGAGCTGGCCACCGTTTATGACCGCGTGCCGAGCGTGCTGTGCCTGTTCGACGAGCAGTTGCAGATCGTCCGCGCGAACCACGCCGCCGTGGAATTCGCCGGCCGCAGCCAGGAGCTGCCCTCGCCGCTGCACCTCGGCGATTTTTTCCGCTGCAAAAGTTCCGGCGAAAACGGCTGCGGCCAGCGCGTGGCCTGCTTCGGCTGCAACCTGCGCCAGCACCTCGTCGAGACGCTCACCACCGGCAAAAGTCTGCGGCAGGTCCGGCTGGCCAAGACGCTTTTGCGCGACGGCCAGCTCACGCCGGTGGTGCTGCTCGTCTCCACCGAGCGCATCCAGTTCGACAACACCGTGCGCGTGCTGATGTGCCTCGAGGACATCACCAAAAATGTCCGCGCGGATGAACAGATCCGTTCGCACGCCGCCCTGCTGGACATCGCGAGCGACGCGATTTTCGTCCGCGATTTTTCCGACCGCATCATTTTTTGGAACGCCGGGGCGCAGCGGCTTTACGGCTGGACGCCCGCCGAGGCGCAGGCGCAGACCACCACCGGGCTGCTGATGAACAACGACCCGTTTGAATCCACCCGCGCGCTCCAGACCGTGCAGAACCACGGCGAATGGGCCGGCGAGATGAAGCAGAAATCCCGCGCCGGGCACGAGCTGATCATCCAAAGCCGCTGGACGCTGATGCGCGAAGGCGACGGCAAACCCAAGTCCATCCTCATCGTCAACACCGACATCACGGAAAAAAAACGGCTCGAATCCCAGCTCCTCCGCAGCCAGCGCCTCGAGAGCATCGGCACGCTTGCCAGCGGCCTCGCGCACGACCTGAACAATGTGCTCGCGCCGATCATGATGGCCGTGCAGTTCATCAAGGACAGCACGGAGGACGAAAGCATGAAGGCCTGTTTCCAGACGCTCGAAACCTGTTCGCGGCGCGGCGCGGACATCATCCGGCAGGTCTTGATGTTTGCGCGCGGCGTGGAGGGCCAGCGCATTTTGATCAACCCCAAGCATCTCATGCAGGAGATGCAGCGCATCGCGAAGGAGACGTTCCCGCGTTCCATCGAGGTCAACACCAGCACCGCCAAGCAGCCGTGCATCCTGCTCGGCGACGCCACGCAGGTGCAGCAGGTGATGATGAACCTGTGCGTCAACGCGCGCGACGCGATGCCCGAGGGCGGCACGCTGACCATCAGCTTGAAAAAAGTTTTGCTGGAGGCGGCGGGCGCGAAGATTCATCCCAAGGCGAAGGTTGGTGAATACATCCTCATTTCCGTGACCGACACCGGCACGGGCATTCCGCCGGAGCTGGTGGACAAAATTTTTGATCCGTTCTTCACCACCAAGCCGCTCGGGCAGGGGACGGGGCTGGGGCTGGCCACGGTCATCGGCATCGCCGAGAGCCACGGCGGGTTCGTGCAACTGGAGACGCAGCTCGGCGCCGGCTCGACGTTCCATGTTTATTTTCCCGCCGCGCCGGGCGAGAACGAGCCGCCCGAACCCACGTCGGGCACGGGCGAAACCGCGCGCGGCAACGGCGAATTGATTCTGGTGGTGGACGACGAGCCGGCGGTCCGCAAGCTGGCCTGCGCCATCTTGAACCGCAGCGGCTACCGCACCGTGACGGCGTCGGAGGGCCGCGAAGGCACGGCGATTTTCACC
>JAYVCM010000249.1:0-10099 GCA_043749955.1 Limisphaerales bacterium
CCGGCTTATTCTGGCTCGACGATCGTCAGCGCGGGAACATTGGTTTTGACCAACGGGGCCACGATGCCTAACTCTTCTGACTTTACGGTTTCACCCGGCGCAACCTTTAACATCACCAATGGCCCGTTCACGCTCGGGGCCAGCCAGACGCTGACGGCAGGGCGCTCCACCAACGGCGGCCCGGCGGACATCATCGGCGACCCGAACAGCACCGGCTCCATCAACATCTACAAGGCCGGTCAAACCGGAACGCTCAAATTAAGCGCCGGCCTGACGCTCAATGGTGGCATCGTCAATTTCGACCTCGGCAACAACACGGCCACAGGTGGCACCTCCAACGACGTGATTGCCATCAGCGGCCAGTTGACCTTGACTGGCACCACGACCATCCGGCTCAACCCGATCGTGGGTTCATTGGCCGTTGGAACCTACACCCTGATCACCAACTCGACGGCACTGCTTTCGGGTTCTGCGGGTGCGAATCTGGTGGTTCAGACCCCGCGTGGCATCACGGCGACGCTGGACACGACGACTTTTCCCGGCAGTTTGTTAGTAGCCATCACCGGCAGTTCAACGCCGGTGGCATTGACTTGGTCGGGTGCCGTCAGCGGCGACTGGGACGTGAACCTTACTCAAAACTGGACGAGCAATGGAGTGCCGGATGTGTTCTATAACTTGGACAATGTTGTTTTCAACGATACGAACGTCAACGCCACGATCAACCTGCCTGCGGGCGTGTCGCCGGGCTCGACTTTGATTAGCAATAACAGCAGCAACTACATCTTCGCCGGCATCGGCTCCATCACCGGTTCGGGCGGTTTGACCAAGAGCGGCACCGCGCAGGCGACCTTCAGGAACGCCAATAGTTATCTCGGCAACACCGTTATCAATGGCGGCACCTTGCAGTTGGATGTCGGCAATGCCGCCGCACCGCTGACGCAGATTCTCTATAACAATGTGACCGCCGGCACGCTCATCATGAACGCCGGCACGTTCACCAAGACCTCGCGTGCCAACCTCACCACTTATCAACTGTTCACCGCGACGACGTTTAATCAGGGCACGTCATTTATTTTCCAGCCGGGCCGCACTTCAAGCTCCACCCCGGCCATCTATCTTGGTGCCATCACGCGCACGGTCGGTGGCACTGTGGACATGGAGCCGCAAACCGGCACCGGTGGCACTCAAGCGGGCGCCACCACCGGTATCTTTACCACCGCGACGAACAACAACGCCACGGTATCGGGTATTGTGGGTGGATACGCGACCTGGAATGCTGCTTTCGGAACTGCGGAATTTGCCCGCGTCAATGCCAATGCCGGTGCTCAAGGCGGCACACACATTTATGGCGGCGCGATTTACACAAACATTTTCGCCAACAACACCAATACCGACATGACGGCCGATCTTACGGCGGCCAACAACACGAACACCATGTCGGTCCGGTTCACCAATGCCTCTCCTCGCACGTTGACACTGACCGGCACGAACGTCATCACCTCCGGCGGCATCTTGGTGGGCAGCGGTGTGGGAGCCAATCAAACCACCATTACTAACGCGGCCCTGACCTCCGGCAACGGGCAGGACTTGATCGTTCATCAGTATGACACGCTGGGCAACCTGGTCATCCATTCTATCGTGACCGACAATGGTGCCACGAGCATCGCCCTCACCAAGACCGGCGGCGGCACGGTGGTTTTGGGCGGTGCGAATTCCTACAGCGGTTTGACTTATATCAACCAGGGAACTTTGCAGGTGGGCACAGGTGGAACTGCTGGCAACCTGGGCAATGCCCTGGGAGTGACCAACAGTGGTGTGCTGGCCATTAATCACAGCGATAATGTAACCATGAACTTTCCAGTAACTGGTTCTGGCGGCTTGCGGAATCTTGGCGGCGGCGTGCTGACCATCATCAGCACCAATGGTTACGCCGGACCCACGGTGGTCAGTGCCGGCACGCTGCAAGTCGGCGCAGGCGGAGTGGCGGGCAACCTTGGCAGTTCATCCGTCATCACCAATAATGCCACCCTCGTATTTAACCGTTCGGATGCGTTCAGCTTCACTGGCCCGATTGTTGGCTCTGGCACGCTGGTAAAAACGGGCGCCAGTTCGTTGACGCTCGGCGGCTCCAATACTTATTCCGGTCTGACCGTGGTCAGCAATGGCACGCTGGCGTTTGGTGCCGCCGCTTCCATTTCACAAAGCTCCGGCTTCGTGCTGTCAGCAGCCGGCAGCAAGATTGATGTCAGTGCGGCCGGTGGCGAACTGGCCCTCACGGGAGGTTCGATTGCGCAGGTGCTTTCAGGCATCGGCACGGTCAACGGCAGTGTCACCGTTACCAATAACACCCGCCTCACGCCCGCCACCAACAATCTGGCTGGCACTATGACCATCACCAACAACCTCACGGTGGCGGGTGGCACGTTGAACATGGATGTCGGCAGCGCTGTGAACAAAGACCTCATCACGGTCGGCGGCGCCTTGAATTTGAATTCGGGCAGCCTGATCTTGAAGACCTTGGGCACCGTGGCCAACGGCTCTTACAAGCTGATTGGTTATGCCAGCTTTAGCGGCGACGTGGCCAACCTGTCCTTCTCCGGTTTCGTGCAAGCAGGTCAGGTGGCCTATCTGACCAACAACGTGGCCAGCAGCGAAGTGGACTTGGTGGTTATCAGCGGCTCCGGTGCCTCATTGACCTGGGTCGGCGATGGCGGCAATAACTTCTGGGATGTCAACATTTCATCCGACTGGGACAATGGCGCTGGTTCATCGGTTTTTCATAACAACGACAACGTGACTATGAATGACGTGTCCATCTACCCGACGGTCGTTCTGAACGCCAACGTGTCACCCGGCACCGTGACCGTGAATACCTTGGTTAATAACTACATGATGAGCGGCTCCGGAAAAATCACCGGCGGCGCAGGCTTGATCATCAACGCCACCAACACGACGGTGACCATCACCACGCCGAATGATAACAGCGGTGCTTCCACCATCAACACCGGCACCGTGCAGGTTGGTGATGGCGCTACGACCGGCAACCTGGGCATCGGGATTGTCACCAACAAAGCGGTCGTCAACTTCAATGAGCCGGCCGACACGTCGGTCAGTGCATCCTTTGTCGGCGCGGGCGGTATTTTCAACCAAGGTGCTCCCGTCCTTGCTTTGTTAGGCGACAACAGCGCCTTCACCGGCCCGGTGACCATCAGTGCCGGCACAGTGAACGTCGGCGGGGCTACTGGCTCCGGCTCGATTGGTTCAGGTCCCGTAACCAACAACGGAACCCTGGTGATTCAACGCAACGGCGCGCTCACCGTGAACAACAACATCACCGGCACCGGCCCAATTATATTCAACGGTTCTGGCACCACCACGTTTGGCGGCAACAACAGCTATGCCAACAACACCTACGTTTCCAACGGCGTGGTGAAGCTCGCCGCCTCCGCCGCGATTCCTGCGGACGGCACTGCGGCCAACTGGCTGGTTCTGGACGGCAGCCCCGCAGCGGCGGGCACGCTGGATCTGAATGGCAATAACGCCAGCGTGAACGCCATCTCTGGCTTAAACGGCGCCGTGAATGGCATGATTCTGAACAGTGCCGCTGCCACCACTAACACGCTGGCGATCATCGGCACGGCCACCACCACTTACAGCGGAGCCATCAAAGACAACGCCGGCAAGGTTGCCTTGCTCGTGGCAGGAACGGCCAATCAAACTTTCGACATTGAAAGTCTGGTGGGCAATGCCTACACCGGCGGCACCATCATCAGCAACGCCACGGTTCGCATCGTGAGTTCAGCGGTTGGCGCGGCGGCCAACTATCCTAATCCGGTCGGCCTGGGCAGCGGCCCGGTTACGTTGTATGGCGGCTCCATCTACGCGCCGGGTTCGGCCAACGGCAATCCGACTTGGAACAGCCTGAACAACGCCATCAATATTCCAACCAACCAGACCGGCACCATCTACGGGCCGCAACGCGGCACCGTGCAGGCCAGCATCACGGGCAGCGGAACCTTGACCTATATCAACACCTTTGTCCGTGGCGCCATCAACGGCAACTGGAGCGCGTTCACCGGCCAGATTATTTGGGGGAACACCACGCTCGGTGGCCAGCTCGGGATTGCCAATACCGCCGGCTTCGGCCGCGTGCTTTGCACCAACACTGCGGGCACGGGCGGCGTGACGTTCTATAACACGGTTGCCGGCACACCGACCATCCCGATTGGCGAACTGACGGATAATGGCACCACGTTTATTGAATCCACCAGTTCCGGCAACGCGGGTGGCGTGGCCGCCAACTTTGCCGTCGGCGGTTTGAACACCAGCACGACCTTTGGCGGTGGGATCATTGACAACGTCGGCATCATCAAGGTCGGTTCCGGCACTTGGACCTTGACCAACGCCACGTTGACTTACAGCGGTCTGACGACGGTAAGCAATGGTGTGCTGGCGCTCGGCGCCTCGGCCAACCTGTCCGCCAGCACGCCGGTCACCCTGGCAGCACCGGGCATCTTGGATGTCTCCGCCTCCGGCACCTTGACGCTGGCCGCCCAGACCATTCAAGGCAACGGCACTTTGAATGGCAGCCTGGTTACTGGTGCTGGCACCACTGTTTCACCCGGCAGAGCCAATGCCATCGGCACCCTCACCGTCACCAACGCGGTGACTTTGGCCGGCACCACGCTCATGGAACTCAACCGCACCAATTCACCCGCCACGAACGATATGCTCGCGGCGGCATCGGTCGCGGCCGGCGGCACCTTGCAGGTCAATAACCTCGCCTCTGACCTCCACACCGGCGACACCTTCAAGCTGTTCAGCGTGCCGGTCACCGGCTCCTTTGCGATCACCAACCTCCCGGTCACCACCGGTGATGGTTTTATCACCTACGTCTGGACCAACAAGCTGGCGATTGATGGCACCATCCAGGTTCTGGTCGGCGTGCCGAACGTCAATACCAACCCGACGAACATCACCTCCGTCGTGAATGGCAGCAACCTGGAGTTGAGCTGGCCGGCGGATCACACGGGCTGGCGTTTGCAGGCGCAGACCAACTCGCTGGCGGACGGCCTTGGCACCAACTGGGTGGCCATCCCCGGCACCGCCACGGTCAACACCTACACGAACACGATCAACCCGGCCAACGGCACCGTGTTCTACCGCATGGTTTATCCGTAAGCCTCTGAAGACAGTTCAAGTCCCGGCGTCGTTTTCCAACGGTGCCGGGATTTTTATGTTGATTCCAGTATCCAATGCCTTGCAACCGGTATCTCACCAGAACTGGCGATGGCGCACAGACGATATTTGTGGGAAATTTTTGGCACAACAACCCCAAATTCTGTTATCAAATTTATGAAGACTGTAAAACATAGCGCCTTTACCCTGATTGAACTCCTCGTCGTCATCGCCATCATCGCCATCCTCGCGGCGATGCTCCTGCCCGCGCTGGCTTCGGCCAAGGAACGTGCCAAGCGCACCCAATGCGTCAATGCGCTGCGCCAGCTTCATCTGGGCAACACCATCTACGCCACCGACAATGATGACTGGTTTCCGGTTTGGCGGGCGGGCCAGGCCGGACAGAACATTATTGACATCGGCAATTATATCCGCTGGGTGATTGGCGCTTCCGATGCAAGCCTGTCCGGAACAAAAGTTCCGCAGAATTCCGCCGCCTTGAAAGCGCAAGGTTCCAACGAGGAAAACCTAGGATATCTTTATACCTCCAAGCTGGCGGGCGACGGCAGCATCTTTTTCTGCCCCAGTTATACCGGCAACTCCCCGTTGGGCGTCAATAACTACAACGCCGCGGGGCCGTTGAGCTATGCCAAACCGTTGATCAACACCAGTGCCGGAATCCGCGCCGGCTACACGTTCAACCCGCTGATCAACACGAACACCACGGCCGCCAACGCCACCTCGGCCCTGCGCCTCATTCAAAAATCGTCGCAGGCACCGGCTCATCGCCCCTTCATTTTGGACTATTTGGACAGCCAGATGAACAACGCCGGATATTTTGCCCACCAACGCTCCAAGGGCTGGAACATCTGCTACACCGACGGTTCGACCATGTTCAGCCGCCCGGATTCCGTGACTTATGGAAAGATTGCCGCCGGTGGTTACCCGGCGAACATCTGGCAGATGAATGTCGAAGTGATCCCGATTTTCGAAAGGAACGCCAAGTGATGGCTTGCTTGACGGCTTTGGCCGCCCCGTTAATCAACATTGCCTCTTTGACCCAGCATCAACTTACTGCCATAAATGAAGTAACTTGACCGCCACCATAACACGTTTCACTATGAAGCAAAAAAATACCGGAGCCTTCACCCTGATTGAACTGCTCGTCGTCATCGCCATCATCGCCATCCTGGCGGCGATGCTGCTGCCCGCGCTGGCGAGTGCCAAGGAGCGCGCCAAGCGGACGCAATGCGTCAACGGTCTTCATCAGATGTATATCGGCTGCACGATTTACGCCGGTGACAACAATGACGATTATCCCTCTTGGGGCGGATACCCGGCCCCGTTCAATCCCCGGACAAAAAATAATATTTCACTTCCCTCCTATGTCCGCTGGATGGTTTTTTTCCAGAATAATGGCGCGGCCAATGTCGGCAAACATGTCCCCAAAGAACATGCCGCCTTGAACACCATGGGCGGCAACTTTGACAATCTTGGTTATCTATACCCGGCTAACTTGGCGGGTGGCGATGGGAAGATTTTCTTCTGTCCCAGCTACCCCGATTCCTCCGTGTTGTCTTCGTGGTATTATTCTGGCGGTGCGCCGGCTCCCGCCACGCCCGGGCCGCTCATGACGATCGTGCAATCCGCCAACGGGAATGTGGCCGTGCGCGGCAGCTACACCTACAACCCCATGTGCGATGCGAACGGACTCCGGCTGTATCCCAAAGCCAGCAAAGTGAACGGCCGGCATACGTTCATCGTGGATTATATGGATTCCGTTCCGGCCGGCGACAAGGTGTCCGAAACTTTCGCGCACTATCGTTCCAAAGGTTGGAACCTGAATTTCACGGACGGTTCCACCGCCTTCAGCAAGCCGGACCCGACCACCTACAACAACATTATCACCATGCCTGCCAGCACCACCATGCAGACGATAAACACCTCCTTCCTGCCAGTCTTGGAAGCCAGCGCAAAATAACGGCTTTGAAATTTCAAACCCGGCCCGCGCCCGCAGGCCGGGTTTTTCTTTGCCTCAATCCGAATTCCGAAGTTCGAAATCCGCGAACGAAAGTAAGAATGATTAACCATGGAGTCCATGAAGCCCATGAAGTTTTTTCCCCTGCTTCATGCCCTTCATGCCCTTCATGGTTGATGGTTCGGCCCTCGGATTTCAGGCTCACACCACCTTGCGATGCCGCCAGCGGTCAATCGCCACCGCCGCGATGATGATGCCGCCGATGACCATTTCCTGCACCCATTTCGGCCAGCCCATCTGCTGTCCGCCGGTGTAAAGAATCGTGATGGTCAGCGCACCGATGATGGTGCCGAGGATCGAACCTTCGCCGCCCGTGAAACTCGCGCCGCCGATGATCACCGCCGCGATGACAAACAATTCATACATCACCGCCGTCGTCGGCTGCCCGATGCCACCGATGTAGGAGAACTGCATCAGCCCCGCCACGCCGCAAAAAAATCCGCTCGCCGTGTAAATAAATAATTTCGTCCGGCCAACCGAAACGCCGCACAACCGCGCCGTCTCCTCGTTTGAGCCGACCGCAAAAATATGCCGCCCCAGCCGCGTGTAGCGCAGCAAAAACGCCGCGACGATGACGCCGCCGATCAAAATCCACACACCGATCGGCAGAATCCACCACGGTCGCACCAGTCGCGACAGCGTCGGATCCATGATCGCATTGATCCACGTTTCGTTCGGCGGATAAATGTCGCGCTCATGGCCGATTCCTTTCCCAAGTCCGCGGATCATCCCCATCGTTCCTAGCGTCACGATGAACGGCATCAGCCGCAGGCCCACAATCATCAGGCCGTTCGCCAGTCCCGCCAGCGTCGCCGCGAAAGTTCCTGCCAGCACCGCCGCGATGGGCGCCAGCGCCGGATGCAGTTCCGTGAACGGATGCGGTTGTCCATCCGGGCCGGTGATGTTGAGATTCAAAGTCGTCGCGACCACGACGACCGATAGCGCGATGAGCGAACCCGCCGACAAATCAATCCCCGCGCCGATGATGACCATCGTCATGCCCAGCCCCGCCGTCGCATACACACAGCTCTGGCGCAAAATGTTTTCCAGATTGCGCAGCGTGTAGAATTTTCCGTCCTGCACCAGCAGCGCAAAGAACGCGAACACGATGATGAGCGCAAGGAAGCGCCCAAGCAGGTTCGCCCATTTCGGATTCAGCCACGGGGACTTTGTCCCGCCTTCAATTTTTTCACTCATGGTAAATTTTTACTTCAACGCAGAGGCGCAGAGAACGCAGAGTTTCGCAAAGGAAATTTGCTCTGCGCCTCTCTGCGGCCTCTGCGTCTCTGCGTTTATTCTTTTCAATCTTCCTGTCCAATGCCGTAGTGGCACGGGCGTCTCGCCCGTGAGTTTCTAATTGCCGGCTGGTTTCTGCAACTGAAACACACAGGCGAGACGCCTGTGCCACTACTCTTCCTGCCCGATCGCCGCTGCGAGCAGTTGTTGCTCATCCCACCTCGAACGCTCGCGCGCCTCACCCAGCTTGCCGCGCGACATCACGGCGATGCGGTCGCACACGCCGAGCAGCTCGGGAATGTAGCTGCTGATCATCAGCACAGCTTTGCCGCGCGCCGCGAGTTCGTCAACCAACTGGTAAATCTGCGCCTTCGAGCCGACATCAATGCCGCGCGTCGGTTCGTCCAGCAACAGCACGTCCACGTCCGCGTGCAGCAGGCGCGCGATGGCGACCTTCTGCTGGTTGCCGCCGCTCAAGCCGCTGATGCGCTGCTCCGGCCCCTGACACTTGATGGGAATTTTTGAAATCCACGGCTTGCACGCCGCACGCTGGCGCGACGGCAAGACCAGCCGCATCGGCCCAAGTCCATCGAGCCGCGACAACGTCATATTGTCCGCAATGCTCAAGCCGAGCGCGAGGCCTTCGGTCTTGCGGTCTTCGCTCACGAGGCCGGCGCGTTGTGACCAGCGTTTCGCTGGAGATGCAATTCCTTCAATGTTACCAATGCGAATCTCGCCATTCGTCACGCGGTTCAAACCAAAAATGGCGCGCATCAATTCCGTTCTGCCCGCGCCAACCAATCCAGAAATCCCCAGCACTTCACCGCGCCGCAGTTGCAGCGACGCCGATTTCGGTTTCGTGATGCCGCTCAAATTTTTCACTTCCAGAATCACCTCGCCTGGAATTCGAGCCGAGCGCGGATACAACTCATCCACATTGCGCCCGACCATTAGCGCGATAATTTTTTCGTTTGGCGTTTCTGTTGTCACGCCGCTGCCGACCGTTTCGCCGTCGCGCAACACCGTGAAGCGGTCGCACACCGCGCGGACTTCTTCGAGGAAATGCGAGATATAGACGATGGAAATATTTTTCGCCTTGAGCCGGCGGATGAGCGCAAAAAGTTTTTCGATGTCCTTGGCCGTGAGCGAACTCGTCGGCTCGTCCAGCACCAGCACGCGGCAGTCGAGCGCCACGGCGCGGGCGATCTCCACCAATTGCTGCTGCGCGATGGCGAGGCGACGCACCTGCGTTTCGGGCGCGATGTCCGCGAGGCCGACTTCCGCGAGCGCGGCGGCGGCACGACGTTTCATCTCCGGCCAGTTCATCAACGGTCCGCGCGACGGCTCGATGCCGAGCAAAATATTTTCCATCACCGAGAGATGCGGCGCGAGCGCGAGCTCCTGATAGATCATCGCCACGCCGGACTTGCGCGCGTGCAGCGGATTGCCGGGAACGTAAGCCGCGCCGTCGAGAAACATCCGGCCTTCGTCCGGCGGAATCGCGCCGGACAAAATTTTCATCAACGTGGATTTGCCCGCGCCGTTTTCGCCGACGAGCGCCATGACTTCGCCGGGCGCGACGGACAGCTCCACGCCGCGCAACGCCTTCGTCGCGCCGAAGCTCCGGCGCACGCCGCGCATTTCGAG